>CAUPZW010000001.1:0-106494 GCA_963515655.1 Streptococcus mitis | reverse complement strand
GTCAATCTGATAGTAATCTTGGACATAAGGGCCAAGCGGTGGCGGACACCAGAACGAAATCCGATAGCAATCTTGGACGTAAGGGCCAAGCGGTGGCAGACACCAGAATAAACCGACTGACTAGGTGGCTTACAGACTCTGTAAACCACCTTTTTTGTGAGGAAAATATGGCAAATTCTAGAGATTATCGTAATCCAAATTACACCGAAAAAATAAAACTTCAGCGTTTTTTTACTCAGTTACAAATTGCGGCTTCTTTTTTTAAAGAACACTTCGTTGGCAAAATCATGTATTATGAAACAGAAATAGAAAGTGTTGAACTTCATTTTTCACCTACTAATTTCATGCACCTATGTGGTGTTGATTACCGAAAAGGTGCAGGCAGTTTCTTTGACGATTGTTTAAATAGTCATGTCATAATTGATGAGTTGAAAATAAAAAATGATGGAACCACGATGCAAAAGTTACAAGTTTTAGGATCTATTGAGGAGTTATTGGGAAAGCATGTTCATCTAACTGGTTCAGGACGTTATTTGTATTTGGAGTTTGATTATGCTTTACGTACAAGAAAACAGATACTAGCATTAACATTGAAAGAGACATCAAGGAAAATTGTTCCTCAATCTTTATTAGATTTGAAGAGAAAGACAGTATTTCCAAAAGGTCAAAAAGTAATTTCAATTTACTCAAAACATATACAAACGTCGGAACTTTTTTATTATTTAAAAGATTAGTTTACATATCTTTTGTGGCATAAAATATATTTTTATCATTTTCAGGAGAACGCAGTTTTGGCTCGTTCTCTTTTTTTGTTGTGATACTTCTTTCAAGGAATATTTGGTAGGATTGGAGTGAAAAAAGATTAACTAGGAAAGAAGGAAGTATATGGAAGGCATTTATAAACGTGATTCGGATCAAGATGGATTAACTGATGCTCAAGAATTGGCGCTAGGAACCAATCCTCTTAGCGCAGATTCTGATGGTGATGGTCGTTCAGATTTATTGGAAATAGAAGAAGGAACCAATCCCTTAGAAAAGGATTTACAAGACATAGACCAAACAAGTCTAACGGAACCGTCATCAGTATTTATGGAAATGAAACAAAAGATTTCAGATATGATGGAGAGTCACTACAAGGAATTTATACAGGCTCTGATTAGTATTGAAACAGGGATTGAAAACCAACAAGACCTAGAAGACTTATATACTTACTACATGAGAACAGATGCCGTTTCTCTTTTGTCTAGTGATTTAGAAACCAGTCCTCAAGAGGTTGAAATGGAGATAGAGTTGTAGGGGAATCATGTGATTCTCCTATTTTCGTATAGATGAAAGGAGCGAGTATGGAAGTAATGGAAGTAATGCAATTATTGGCTATGTTTCGTGGAACAATTCCCAAAGATAGAGAGAAAATGGACTTATTCCTTCGTTATCAAGCGCAACATTTTGATGAGAAATGGCAGGACTTGGTAGAGAGTTTTTTGACTGAAGAGGGCAAGATAGAAGAGATACCTCAAGTCTATTCTTTTCATCAAGATATTGTTTCTTTCCTAGAGGCCAGTTCTGAAAATAATGACCAGGATTTAGAAAGTTACACAAGAAATTTTGGGCAAGCGGGTCTAAGTAAATTATCTCAATTAAGTAATTTTGAAAAAAACTTGGTGCTAGAAGTCGCAACCTATAACCTTTCCACTCGATTTTACATCCAATCTGAAAAAGAGAAGCTAACACCATTAAGTGAGCTTGTATGTCATCAGAAACAGGATGTCAATTTAGTCAATGTTTATCGAGTTGCGAATAATCTATCTGACCGTATTAGTAGAGATATAGAGGAATTTCTTCTAATGGTTGATTCCAAAGAACTAGAAAAAGAGGTTCTTGAGATTCATTTTGAAGAAAAAGAGGGAGATGTCCTAGCTTATTTGGGTTCAGAATTGATGGCTACTTTAGATACCGTTACGGATCTTGTCCATCATGAAGAAAACTACCAACAACTCCCACTGACACAAAAGTTGAAGATTATTACTCATTTTGATGATGTAAAAGCTAGAAACGAAAAGTCTAAGCAAGTAGAGGAAGCGGTCTTACCTTTAGATAATATTGACCAAGTAGAAGAAAATGTGGAAGTTCATTCCCTATCTAAAGTAGATAAAATTGTAGAAGAAGCTTTGAGGGAATATCCAATCGGTTCACAAGTAAGTTATAAAGGTCAAGTATTTCAGTTGGTTTCGATTGAAAATGCCCAGTTAAATGACTTAGTTCGCCTAGAGCTATTCAATGATTCCAAGCAGTTATTTGAAGAAAATCCTATCTTATACTTGAACAGTTTGGAAGAGATTGAACAAGTATTGTCTCTCGTAGAACTTGCAAAAGAAGATTCAGAGATTGAGATTTATTCATCAAGTGAAAGTCAGGAAATAGATTTGTTTTCCTATCTGGAAGAGGATAATGAAAAGGAAAAGGATAAGGAAACAAAACCTTTAATTTCAGGTATAGAAGAGACGGATGTCCCCGTTCAAGATTTTGTTTTTCCAGATGATTTAGAGGACTTTTATCCTAAGACAAATCGAGAAAAAATTGAAACGAATATCGCCGCAATTGATCTTGTTAAAAGATTAGAAAAAGAGAGACGACAAGCAAATCCAGAAGAACAAGAACTACTAGCCAAGTATGTCGGATGGGGTGGCCTTGCCAATGAATTTTTTGATGAACTCAATCCAAAGTATGAAACAGAACGTTTAACTCTCAAGAGCTTAGTAAGCAAATCAGAATACTCGACCATGAAACAAAGTTCTCTCACAGCCTATTATACAGACCCAATGATTATTCGCCAGATTTGGCAAAAATTACTGGCTGATGGTTTTGAAGGAGGAAGGATTTTAGATCCTTCTATGGGGACTGGGAACTTCTTTGCGGCGATGCCTAGAAGTATACGAGAGAGGTCAGAACTCTATGGAGTTGAATTAGACAGCGTGACAGGCGCAATCGCAAAACAACTCCACCCCAATACCCATATTGAAGTGCGAGGATTTGAAGAAGTTCCCTATCAAAATAATAGTTTTGATTTAGTCTTAACGAATGTTCCATTTGGAAATTTTCGCATTGCAGATAAAAACTATGATAAACCTTATATGATTCATGATTACTTTGTCAAACACTCACTTGATTTAGTAAGAGATGGAGGACAAGTTTCGATTATCTCTTCTATTGGCACAATGGATAAACGGACAGATAATGTCTTACAAGAGATTAAATCCAACACTCATTTTTTAGGGGGAGTTCGGTTGCCGGATACGGCTTTTAAAAAGATTGCAGGTACTCGAGTGACTACAGATCTCCTCTTCTTTCAAAAGGATCAAGCAAAGAATCTTAATGAAGAGGAACTTGTTTTTAGTGGTTCTATTCCCTTTGAGGAGGATAAGCGTGTCTGGATCAATCCTTATTTTGATGGGAAATACAATACACAAGTTTTGGGTGAATATGAGGTTCGTAATTTTAATGGAGGAACCCTCAATGTTAAGGGGGAATCAGAAACATTCACTACTGACATTATGGAAGCATTAGAGAATGTGGAGGCACCTAAACCAATTGACAATTCTTTGAAAGAACCTGTTTTTATCCAAGAAAAAGTGGATCATTCTATCCCAAGTCGTATTCGTGAGAACTTAGCGCTCTATTCTTTTGGATATGAGGGAAATCAAATTTATTACCGAGATACGCATGGCATTCGGAAAAGTTCAAAAGTGGACGAAATTAGTTATTATGTAGACGAGAAGGGAGATTTTAGAGCCTGGGACAGTTCTTTGTCTGTACATAAAATAGATCGATTCGTGCAACTTCATTTGACAGATGAGGAAACACTAGATGTTTACAAGTCAGAAGAAGCGAGTAAAAGAGGGAAATATAAGGGCTTGTTCAAAAAAACTGTATTTTATGAAAGCCCCTTATCAGATAAGGACATTAGTCGCATTAGGGGAATGGTTGATTTGAGAGAGACCTATCAAGCCTTAATTGAAATTCAACGTCATCAAGATTATAGTCGGACAGATTTTCAGGTATTACTTAGTAAACTCAATCGTGACTATGACCGCTTTGTAAGTCAATTTGGATACTTGAATGCCTCAGTTAATCGGAACTTATTTGATAGTGACGATAAGTATTCTTTACTAGCAAGTTTAGAAGATGAATACATTGATTCTAAAGATCAGAAAGTAAAATATAAAAAATCTTTAGCCTTTGAGAAAGCATTGGTTAGACCAGAGAGAGTGATTGCAAGAGTTTCAACGGCTTTAGATGCCTTAAACTCTAGTTTATCGGATGGTAGAGGGGTTGATTTAGACTATATGGTATCAATTTACCCTGAACATAGCCAAGCTGCTATTTTAGATGAGTTAGGTGACCAGGTTTTAATGGATCCAGAAAGCTATTTAAGAGGGGAAAGAAAATATCTTTCTAAGAACCAGTTTTTGTCAGGAGATATTCTCAACAAGATAGAAGTAGTTCAACTATTAGTGGAGGAAAACAATCAAGAATGTGATTGGACTCATGCGTTAGATTTGTTAGAATCTGTTCGTCCTCCACGGATTCATCTGGCAGATATTGAGTTTAAAATAGGGTCACGTTGGATTCCTCAATCCGTTTATGGTAAATTTGCCTTTGAATGTTTTACCAATCGTGAATTTGAATTGTCTTCGCCTGATGTTGAACAAGTCATTGAAGTGAATCCTGTCGATGGCCAGGTTCATTTAAGGACATCATTTGCTTATCGCTATCCAAGTGCCAAAGATAGTAGTCTTGGAGTTAGTGGGTCACGTTATGATACAGGAAGAAAGATTTTTGAGAATTTACTTAATTCGAACCAACCGACGATTACTATGACTGTTACGGAAGGAGAAAAGAAAAAGACTATTACAGATTTGGAAAAAACCTCTGTTCTAAGAGCAAAAGAACAGCATTTACAAGAGCTCTTTCAAGACTTTGTCTCACGGTATCCAGAAGTCCAACAAGTCATTGAAGAAAGTTACAATCGTCTTTATAATCGAACGGTTAGTCGAGAGTATGACGGTAGCCATCTAGTCATTGATGGCTTGGCACAAAACATCAGTCTTCGTCCTCATCAAGAGAATGCCATTCAAAGAATCGTAGAAGAAAAAAGAGCCTTGTTAGCTCATGAGGTAGGTTCAGGAAAGACCTTGACCATGCTTGGTGCTGGGTTTAAATTAAAGGAGTTGGGGATGGTTCATAAGCCCTTGTATGTAGTCCCCTCTAGTTTGTCTGCTCAATTTGGCCAAGAGATCATGAAATTTTTCCCTACTAAAAAAGTCTTTGTGACTACTAAGAAAGATTTTGTGAAGGCGAGAAGAAAACAATTTGTGTCACGTATTATTACAGGAGATTACGATGCTATTGTCATTGGGGATTCTCAATTTGAAAAAATCCCTGTCAGTAAGGAAAGACAGATGAACTATATAGAGGATAAACTCAATGAACTACGAGAGATTAAAACACATTCTGAAAATAAGTATACCGTTAAAGAAGCAGAGCAATCAATAAGTGGTCTAGAGAAACAATTGGAAGAACTCCAACGCTTTAATCGTGATAGTTTTATTGATTTTGAGAACTTAGGAATTGATTTTCTCTTTGTGGATGAAGCACATCACTTTAAAAATATACGTCCGATTACTGGACTTGGAAATGTAGCAGGGATTACCAATACAACGTCTAAGAAGAACGTGGATATGGAAATGAAGGTTCGACAGATTCAGGAAGAACATGATTTTAAAAATATTGTCTTTGCGACAGGAACCCCCGTTTCCAATTCTATTAGTGAGTTATATACTATGATGAACTACATTCAACCAGATATCTTAAAACGCTATCAAGTTGATTATTTTGACTCTTGGGTAGGTGCTTTTGGAGAAATTCAAAACTCTATGGAATTAGCTCCTACAGGGGATAAGTACCAACCTAAGAAACGATTTAAAAAATTTGTCAATCTACCTGAGTTGATGAAAATCTATAAAGAAACAGCCGACATTCAAACACAAGATATGTTGGATTTACCTGTTCCAGAAGCTCATATTATCCCTATTGAGAGTGAGTTAACTGAAAACCAGAAACTCTATTTAGAAGAATTGGTTATGAGGTCAGATATGGTCAAATGTGGAACAGTTGATCCGAGCCAGGATAACATGTTAAAAATTACGGGTGAGGCACGAAAACTAGCAATTGATATGCGTTTACTGGACTCTAGTTATAGTCTAGCAGACAATCATAAACTGCTTCAGGTAGTGGATAATGTTGAGAGAATTTATCGTGAGGGAATGGAAAATAAGGCTACTCAGATGATTTTTTCAGATATTGGCACACCTAAGAAAAAAGATAATGGCTTTGATGTTTATTCTGAGATTAAGGCATTATTAGTTGATAGAGGAATCCCTAGTAAGGAAATTGCCTTTGTACATGATGCCAATAGTGATGAAAAGAAGAATAGTTTGTCTCGAAAGGTCAATGCAGGAGAGGTGCGGATTCTTCTTGCCTCAACTGAAAAAGGAGGAACAGGTTTAAATGTTCAGAGCAAGATGAAAGCAGTTCACCACCTGGATGTACCGTGGAGACCAAGTGACATTCAGCAACGCAATGGACGTATTATCAGACAGGGAAATGAAAACAAGGAAGTGGATATTTACCACTACATTACCAAAGGTTCATTTGATAATTATCTATGGGCAACTCAGGAGAACAAACTCCGTTATATTAAGCAGATTATGACTTCTAAGGAGCCGATTCGTGCTGCAGAAGACATTGATGAGCAGACTATGACAGCTTCTGATTTTAAGGCACTAGCAACAGGTAATCCTTATCTCAAATATAAGATGGAACTAGAGAATGATCTAACTCTATTAGAAAATCAAAGACGCGCCTTTCAACGTAGCAAGGATCACTATCGTCATACAATCTCCTACTGTGAAGAAAATATGCCCATTCTTGAGAAACGATTAAGTAAGTATGAAGGCGACATTCAACAGTCTGAAATGTCGAAAGACCAGGCATTTTCTATGACAGTAGGCAAGCAAGCATTTGATCAACGATCTGAAGCAGGGGAATCCCTACACCGTCTTATCCGTCATAATCAAGCTGACAGCAAAGAATTTCGTACCCTAGCAAGCTATCGAGGATTTGACATTAAAATGCTTAGTCTTCCAATAAATCAACCTCTTCCTGAAACCTTCTCTGTTAAGATTGTAGGAGAAAATCAGTATTCTGTCAGTTTGGATTTGTATTCTCCTTTGGGGACAATTCAAAGGCTTCAGCATACGATTGATCACATTAAAGAGGACCAAGTGAAAACTCAGAACTTATTGGATGAATTAAAGGATAAATGGAATACTGCTAAAGTAGAAATTGAGAAAAAATTTCCAAAGGAAGAGGATTATCAAACTAAAAAGGCCGAATACGATGTACTCGCGCCATTGATTGAAACAGAAACGGATTTAGATATTATTGATCAGGCCTTAAGACAATTCCACGAAAAAGGAAACGAAAAGCAGGAACAACTTTCTTTTGAATTAGATTAAAAAATAGATATAAATAGCGGACAAGAAAAGAAAAGCGCGGTAAAATAAAGATAGAAAGAAACGAGGTAACGATTATGATGGAAGATACCTATTATCAATTAGAAGAGGCCTTGGTACAGGGATTTCAAACGCCTGAAGAATACCAAACCTACAAGGAGCTAAAGGAACATTATGAGGAAGTGACAGGCGATTACAGTTTTTCTAAACGAGAACTCACTAGTCAATTGGAAATCTCTCTTCAGAATCATCGAGGTGTGGACTTTGAAGAACATGAAAAAGAGGAGTATTTGGACTTAGTTCAAAAATTAGAAGAGTTTGATTCCTCTCTTGCCACCCATTATCGTCAATTGATTGACTAGAAAGGAGAAAGTCATGAATGATTTACTCCTTATCCCAGTAATTTTTTTAGCAGTAGGAGGAATTCTCATTCTTTTATGGAGACTCTTTCTTATTGCCAGTGGACTTTTCCTGATTGGTTTTGTCAGTTTCCTTATTTTCGTTGAGGTCTATGGAATTTATCTTCTCTTTACAGAAACTGAACTTTACACGGCAGATTTAGCTCAAAATGGATTATTTGGTTTTACGACTTTCTTTATCATCTTTAATTTAGTTTTACTTGCTTTAGCATGCTGGGCAGGATACAAGTGGAAGAGGGGATATTAACAAAAGTGGAGAAAACGACATTAGTTTCTCTCCACTTTTATGTTTCTAATTAATTGGTAATTATAACTTATTACGATCGAAGTCACCTATCCTTATCTTTCAAAAAATGGTCAATTTTAGCCATCAAGAGCTTGTGCTCGTAAATTTTACAAATATCACGAGCCTGTAAATAATAGTCAAGAATTTCATCGTGCTTTAAAAAATCTTTTCCGGCATTTGCAACGATAGTTAAAAGAGGTGCTAGCTGATAGCTGGTCTCTTTTTGTTTACAAAAATCAATGGTTTCTAAGGCTTCTTGGACAGCTTCTAACTCCTTACCTTTAGAGTGTAAATAATAGGCAAAATTATGTTTAACTCGAATATAACCAAATAAATACTCTTGGTGATTTAAATCTTTTTCCTGATACAAACTGATAAGAAGTGAGTTATTTTCTTCATATTCTGCATCACGTCCTACAGAAAAATAAAAATTAGATAAAGTATTGAGAAGTTTAAGATACACAGATGAGCTGACCGAAAGCTTTGGCAAAGCGTTTTCTAGATTGGCGATAGCTTCATCTTTGGAACTATGTAAGTAGAAAAGGATAATCGCTTGAATCCATAGAAGATAAAATTCATCCTCAGTAGACAGATACTGAGACTTTTCTTTTTCTAAATTTAAGAGGTATTCTAAATCCTCGTAATTACGATCTTCAAGTAATTTTTCTGCTAATTTCTTAAACGGTGTTATATTGGAAGTCATTTCAATCTGTTCATCGAAAAAATAATCTAAGGGAACTTGAAGCCGATTTGCAAGTTTATAGAGTAAATCAGCAGCAGGCATATAGTTGCCACGTTCGATTTTGCTGATTTGACTTTGCTCACAAATTCCTTCGGAAAGTGTCTTTTGTGAGAAACCTTTTTCTTTTCTCTTGAATTTTAGTTTATCAGATAATATGGTCATCTCTAACCCTCTTTAAATAAATTTAAGATTAATTATATACTTTTAATCTCTATTTTTCAACTTTCTAATACAAAAATAGTCATAAAAAAATAAAACAAAAAAAAAATGAAAAAAAGAATTGTTTTTTATTGACAAATAATATTTAAAGTAGTACACTTACAAGTGTAAAGATAAGAAAAAGGTGGTTAATATGAGTATTTTAGCAAAGTTTCGTAAAATCATTTTTATGTTGTCCTTTTTAGGATTGTTTGGAAGCGGTTTCTTTTACAAAGAACCTGTAAATCAATCACAATATATCTGGGAATCGAGAATTATACAACAAGCTGCAACAACTAAAGAAGTTGATCTGGGACTGGCGGATTGATTTGTTAAACTTTTTGTGAAGTAACATTTATACAATGGATCATGCCACAGATTGAAGGGTTTAAAGGGAGCTTGTAAGTTTGATATACCCTATTACCCTCTCATATAACTAACTAGTTATACAGGAACTACTTTATTATATCTCTTAATGTGCGTGTACGAATGTTCGGAGGAGAAAAATGAGAAATCCAGTAATACAGACATTTAATTTATCAAAATCCTATGATGGGAAAATTGTCTTAGATAGGATAGATTTTACATTAAGACAGGGAGAAATCTATGGCTTACTAGGAAGAAATGGTACTGGAAAGACAACCTTTATCAAGGCTATTTTAGGCTTGACAGCTATGGATAGTGGTGAAGTGAATATTCTATCTGAAAAACTGTTAGGTGAATTTTCTAAGGATTTGCTATCTCAAATCGGTGTGGTATTGGACAGTGCTTCTTTTTATCCTAATTTAACGGGACCTGAAAATCTCTCTATTTTTGCAAGATTGAGAGGGATTTCGCTAAAACAGGTGGAGCAAGCTTTACAAGTAGTAGGATTAGATGGGGAAAATAAAAAACTATTCAAGCAGTATTCTCTGGGAATGAAGCAAAGGTTAGCAATTGCTAACGCTATTATGCACCAGCCGAAAATTCTGATATTAGATGAACCAACAAATGGTTTAGATCCTATTGGTATCCTTGAAATGCGCCGTTATCTAAAGGAACTCAGTACCAATCATGGCATTTCGATTTTAATATCCAGCCACATTATTTCAGAACTTGAAAAGCTTGTAGATAGAGTTGGGATACTGCATGATGCCCACCTTATGGCTGAAAAGACTATGAAGGAATTAATAGATGGTGCAGATAAAAGGAAAATCCACCTAATTGTTTCGGATGCTCCTCAAGCTAAGGAAGTGCTTTGCAGGATAAATCTGCAAGAACAGATCAGTATTCTTTCGGATATAGAACTTGAACTTCAGGGAGAATCACCTACTTTTGACATTGCAGTCGTATCTAACTCCTTAAAAGACAACGGAATAGTTCTAAAAGAATATTCTTATAAAAACAATGAAAGTTTAGAGGATTACTTTAAGCGGATAACAGGAGGTGAGGGAATTGCTTGATTTAGTGAAGATTGAATTTCTCAAACAAAGGCATCAAAAACTGAATTTTGTCGTATATGGTGTTGTTTCCCTCTACCTAGCTCTCATCTGTTATTATGTAAATGATGCGAGAGGCTTGTTTGACTCCTTTCCCTTTGTCTATAAATTCTCTTTGTCTTATTTAAACTTTTTGATTCTCCCTTTGTATTGTGTTTCCTATACAATACAGGCATTTGGTGTAGAATATCGCTATCGCATCATGAACAACTTGAAACTCGCTTCAGCAAATCTAATGAAGACATTCTGGGCTAAGATTTTGTATATAGAAATCAACGCTCTGTGTATCATGTTATTCACCTATATTTCGGTTTCCTTATTCGCACTACTATCCCGCTTTTCTTCGACAGTCAGTTTGTCTTTATTATTAAGATTCTTCTATCTTTGTATGAGTAGTGGTATCTTAATTCCCATGGGAGTATTTCCTTTAGTTGCTTTGGTCATGATAAAAGTCAGAGGCAAGGAGATAGTTGGGAATTTGGTCGGTGTCATGTATGTTTTAGTGTCATTTTTTTTAGCAAGGACGAGTCCAAATATCAGTCCAGTAACAAGTTCTAACAGTTTAATCTGGGAAGGAAACAGAGAAGGAGTGGTGCTTCAACAGCCAGCTATCTTATCGATTATTGTACTAGGTTTATCTTTACTTGTTTTGTCTTTCTTGTCCATTAAATCTTGGTTAAGAAAGGTGGATGAATAAATGTTGATGCTAGAATTGACTAAACTAAGAAGGCGAAAGATTCTGTATATGATTCCCTTTGTAGCCATCCTGCTCTTTTTGTTAGAGTTTATGATTGGCCATCAGATTTATCAAGGGCATTCGTACGGTAGTGTGAATGGCTGGTATGTAGAAAATGGTTTCTTCTTTTTGAACTACTATTTTCTCCTCCCTTTTGCGAGCATGATTTTAGTGGATTTGATAAGAATAGAACAAGTGTCTAAAACGATTTCAAATCTCAGACTGATTCCTGTCGATTTGAAACAATTACTCCAAGCGAAGTTTATGCTTGCTTTGTTGATTAATCTACTAGTCAGTGAATTCACTTTTTTGGCTATGCTGGTCCTAGAGTTAATGGATGGTGATTTTGCTTTCTCTTGTCTTACAATGTTATCTTGGGGACTTGTTTATGGAGCAATTGCTTTTGCTTATACACTGTCTGCTGGTATTATTGTCCTCTTCTTAGGAAAATATCGGAAGGAACTTATCCTTGCCCTGCCACTTGCTTTTTTATTGTCATTTTCAGGTTTGTTTGCTTTAACAACGGTTGTTGGGCGGTATTATCTGGCAAATTTACTACTAATCATCCTGGAGGAATTCACTGTTTTAACAGTTTCTGTATATGTCATATGGCTGATTACCTTGATGGCATGTCTCCTTTATTTGTTGTCAGATAAACGCATGATGAACATTATTTTTGCTTATAAATGACTGTAATCATAACTTTCAGAGTTATAATTACAGCGGATTTAAATATTTGTTACTGGTATCTCTTTTGAATTTTTTAATCCCAAAGGTTTGAGGTGTCACTATATTTAATAAGAGAAATCAGTAACTAGAAAGGGATTCAACAATTATGTCTGATTGGAAAAAACCTATTTACGAATCACTAAGTACAGAAGGTAATCCAGCTGGGGATATCTTGCGTGAACTTAGCGATAGCGAGATGGACCAAACTATGGCTGGCGGAACAGCTAGATCTTATTGTGCATGTTATTCAGGAGAGCATTCTTGTGGTCGTGGTTGTACTATCACCACAGAGTGTCCTTTCTTAACATTCATTTGTTGTTAATAGATTAATTCTATTGAATCTTTGGGATAGGTGACACCTAAAAGTAGGATGTCACCTGTTATTTTATATTTAGGAGTTGAAAATGAATCGAAAATTAAACATAACAGATTTTAAAGATGCTTCTTATTTCTCTGAAAGAAAAATTTCTAGTCATGATTTAGGGGATGGTTTGAAATCAAGAAAAAGAAAAGAGTATTGGGATAATTTTATTGGAGAAGGTTCTAATGAATTTTGGGAATATTTACAAGAAAAAAATGATTTTTCTAAACATGATTTAGATATTTTTTTGGAAGAACGTACATATGATGTGAAAGATATAGATTCATTTTCACATATGAACGAATTTATAGAGTTCTTTTTTAAGAGAAATGATTATACATTACCAGAGTTTTATATAGTTGACAGTGAGGGAAAACGAAAACCTATTTTCAGTAATTTTGTCATACCATTTTTGAAATTTGCTGCCTATAAACTTGAAGATAATTTGAGTAGTCAGAATTTGAAAGTCACTAGAGACGTCTTGAATAGTTTATTAATTGCGTTATTCCAACAAATTTTGAATATTTCTTACAGAACATTGATATTAGAATTACAAGTTCTGAAAGAACAAAATATGTTAAAAGGTGAAACTGGAGAAAAAAGATTTAAATATTTTTCAGAAATATACTTATCGGACCATTTTTGGGATATATTAAAAGAATATCCTGTTATGTTCCGATTGATTATTGAAAATATTCAAAATTGGGTTACTAATAATGTAGAATTTTTAACAAACCTAAAAGAAGATAAAGCATTATTACAGGAACATTTTTCTATCAATGGGGAGTTAACAAAGATTGAATCTGGTGTGTCAGATTTTCATAATCATGGAAAATCAGTATATCTCCTTTGGTTTGGAACAAATAAGTTAGTATATAAACCAAGAGATTTAATATTGGATGTGAAGTTTCAAAACTTGCTTAGCTGGTACAACCTGAAATTCAATAAAAATCTCTATGTAACAAATATTTTGAATCGTGGAAATTATGGATGGGTAGAGTACATAGAACACTTACCATGCACATATGAATCTGATTTTATTCAGTTTTATACACATCTAGGATACTTGTTATTCTTATTATTTGCTATGAGGGGAAACGATATTCATTTTGAAAATATCATAGCTAATGGTAATAGACCAGTTCTTGTCGATATTGAAACATTATTTCATAATACAACGGAATACAGAAAGGAATACGAAACGGCAGATAAACTAATATTCTCTTTATTAGAAAAATCTGTGAAAAGAGTAGGTATTTTACCTAATATAGTTTGGGGTAAAGATGGGAACTCTGGGGTGGATATTAGCGGTCTGAGTTCAAGCGCAGGAGAGATGATTCCGATTGAACGTGCAAGTATCATGCATAGTATGACGGATGAAATGAAAATTGGTTATGAACAATCCGCATTGCAAAGTAAAGATAATCAGCCTTTTATTCTATCGGGCAAGGATGTTGATTTGAATTCATATAAAAATTACGTTTCTGCTGGCTTTAAAGAAGCTTATGAAATTATTTCAAAAGATCCTTCATCAATAGAAGAGTTTCTGGTTGAGATAGAAAAATTTAATAATGCGTATTCTAGACAAATAATGAGGCCCACACAATTTTATTCTAATTTAATACAAACATCTTATCATCCTAGTTTTTTAAGGAGTGGTCTAGATAGGGAAATGTTATTTTCAAAAGTTTGGAAAATTGTTTTTGAGGATAAAAAAGTACAAAGAATAGCTAGTTCAGAATTCGAATCATTATTATTGGGTGATATTCCATTATTTCAGACAAAAATATCTGATAGATTCTTATGTTCTGAACTAACGAAATATCAAAATTTCTTTAATATTTCAGGAATAGAATTAGCAATTCAACAAATAAGAGACTTTTGTCAGAAGGATATGGAATTTCAGTTAAATTTGATTGAAACAACTTTGAATTACGATCCTTCGTATAATTTAGTTCAGGATTCTTTTGTGCCTCTAAAACCATCTGTAAAAGTGATACATAATTTAAATGAGAAAGAAATACAAGAAACAAAAAGTAGAATTGTACCTCTAACAGAAAAAATTGCTGACTATTTATCTAAAATTTCATATAGTGGTACTTCAGGAGATATATGCTGGGTAGACATGAACATACTGGGAGAGAAAACGAATGATTGGAATATGGTTCCAATCGGATGTGATCTGTATAATGGTATATCAGGTATTATGTTATTCTATTTATTCTTATATTTGGAGACCAAGAAAAAAGATTATCTCATATACTTGAAAAAATGTTACCGATCTCTCAAGTATTATTTAGATTCAAGAAAGCAATTTGCTACTCACTCTCAGGTACTGTTTGGAGGTTTTTCTGGAGAGACCCCTATTATATATGTATTATTGTTACTGAAGACAAGGATGCCTGAACACTTTAATTCTGATGAACTAGATGTTTATATCTATGATATTATTGATGATTTAAAAAAAGGGTATAGATATGATGAAAATTTTGATGTTCTTGTAGGTTCTGCTGGTGCGATTATACATTTGCTAAATGTATTTGAAGTTACTAGAGACGAAGAACTCTTGATATTAGCGCATGATTTATTTAGTCATTTAGAAAAAAATTCTACAAAAATTACTGTTGAAGGGCAAGATGGAAGAGCATGGAAAGGAACGATGGCTTCCAATCCTTTAGCGGGTTTTGCACACGGAGTTTCAGGAATTGTGTGGGCGTTGTCAAAACTTAGTAGATATTTCCCAGAAGATAAAAAGCTTAAAACTATAATTAAACAAGGTATAATTTTTGAAAATTCTATGTTTGATACTGAAAAATCTAATTGGTCAGATTATAGAGAAACAGAAAGTGGTATCAAATATAAAGATATTGTTGAAAATATTCCTGTTTCATGGTGTCATGGTGCTCCGGGGATACTTATAAGTAGATTAGAATTGTATAAAAATAATACATTAAATATAGAGTTTCGAAAAACAATGAAATCTGATATGGATGTAGCTATTGATACAACAATAAAATATGGTTTTGGAAAAAGCCACTGTCTATGCCATGGAGACTTAGGGAATCTAAACATTCTATTTTATGTTGCTAAGAAAACGAACTCTGAGCATTTATACAGCGTAGTTTACTCCTATCTTAATACGATTCTTGATGATTTAGAATCAGAAAATTGGAAATGCGGTCTTCCGTATAAGAATTCTCCAAGTCTAATGAGTGGAATAGCTGGAATAGGATTAGGCTTACTAACTTTGAATAATTTATCAATTCCTTCTGTAATTAATCTAGAAATTTGGTGATTCAAATTGAAAAAGGTAAAATTCATACAACAATTATCTGATACCAGTTGTGGTTTAGCATGCATGGCAATGATTTTAGATTATTATGGGCATGAGGCAAACTTATATGAATTATGCTGTGATTTTGAGAATTCAAGGGATGGATTATCCATTAGAGATATTAAAAATATAGCTTCTTATTTTGGATTGGATTCAAAGGCGTCTGAGATTTTAAATGTTAAAACATTTTTGGGGAACAAAATTGTAGAACCCTATATAGCTTTAACTAGTAATGCTCATTATATTGTAGTGGAAAAACATAATGAGCATAGTGTAGTATTCATCGATCCAGAACAAGGTAGAATAACAGAAGATATATCAAACTTTGCAAATAATATATCTGGTATTGTAATTTTCTTCTCACCAAATAGGAAATTCACTAAAAAAAAGAAGCATAATAATTTTTTTAAAATATTGAAGATAGGTAAAATTGATATTAAAAGGCTATGTTATATTTCTTTAATATCAATTTTGGTACAGAGTCTCACCTTATTATTACCTTTGCTAACAAGGTTTATTATTGATAATGTAATTAGCAAAGGAGAAATGTATCATTTAGGGATGCTTATTTCAGTTTTTTCCTTAATTATATTTTATGCGTTATTTAGCTTCATACGAACTAAATTAATCATTATAGTTGAGAAGAGATACATATTTACATTAAAAGATAAAATTGTTGGCAAAATTTTCACTCTACCTATGAAATTTTTTGATAGTAGATCTTCAGGTGAAATTGTAACTCGAATCAATAATTTAGATTCTTTAGAGAAAATAATTTCAAGTGGAATATCAAGTTTGTTAATTGATCTATCTACAATTATTATCGCTTTTATAGCTATGGCAATGATTTCATTATATTTCACACTTATAATCACATGTTTTGCTATATTTTTGTTTATTGTTTTATATTTTTTGTTAAAAAAATTGGAAGAAAAGAACTCAAACTTTATCAGTTCTAAAGAATTGACTCAAGGTTATTTGATGGAAATTTTTTCTAATTTATTATTTTTGAAAGTCTCAGCAAAAGGAGATGTTTCATATACTAAGTGGAAAGAAATGTTTAGTAATGAGCTTAAATTTGATGTAGAGCGTGAAAATTATCTAAATATTTTTCAGACTTTTATTTCTATTTATAGACTCGTACCAAACTTACTAATTTTAATTTTGGGAGGACTAGAAGTACAGCAGCATATGATGTCTCTGGGGAGTTTAATGTCATTTTTATCATTGGTTTCTTTGCTTCTTTCACCTATTACTCTAATCGTACAAAACTGTTTTCAATTTCAATTTTGTTTTACAATTTTAGATAGAGTGTTTGATATCATTTATACTCCAGAAGAAAAAAATCAATTTTCTATTTCTAAACTACCCCCATTTGAAATGATGACTTTCAGAAATTTGAGTTTTGCTTATAGTAGTGCCTATAAAGTTATTTATGATATATCATTAACTATTAAGAAAGGTGAACGTATTGCTATAGTGGGGAGGACAGGTTGCGGAAAAACTACACTTATTAAATTATTGCTACGGCTGTATGATGTAGAGAAAAATACGATTTTATATAATGGTAATGATATTAATTTATTTGATTTAAATAGTTATAGGAAGAGTTTCGGAGTTGTTTTACAAAATGATGTAATGTTTAACGACACTGTGATTTCCAATATAGATTTAACTCATAGCCATTCTATGGAGGATGTCATTTCTGCAGCAAGTTTAGCTGAATTAGATATAGAGATTAATAATATGCCCATGGGATACTATACTAGTATTGGGGATAATGGTAATAATTTATCAGGTGGGCAAAGGCAACGCTTAGCAATAGCTCGAGCTATTTTGCAAAATCCAGAGATTATGATTTTTGATGAAGGTACTGGTCAATTGGACACTATAACAGAGAAGAAAATAATGGATAATTTAAAACATAAAGGAATTACCCAAATTTTTATAACTCATAGACTATCTAACGCTCAGGAATACGATAATATTGTTGTTATGGATAACGGTAAAATCATAGATAGCGGAAAACATGATGAGTTATGTGGTAAAGAAGGTATGTATAAAAGGCTTTTTGAAACCTCATATAATTAATTTTGATTAGGTTTTATGAGTCTGTACAAGAAGTCTCGAAAAGCAGAACACGCATAGTATCAAGTAGAAGGTAAATCAGATGAAGAGTGTGCTGATTACGCAATTGCTGAGATTGAGAAGATTTCTGAGACAGTAGGTATTCCTAAGAAATTGACTGAACTTGGTATTGAAGAAAAAAATTTCGATTTTGAATACATTTCTAAGAATGCCTTGATTGATGCATGTGCACCAGGAAACCCATTTATGCCAACTTTAGAAGAAACGATTGATTTTTATAAAGAGTTGTTTTAAGAAATAATCATTTTAATTGTTTGCTAACTTAAATGTTATTTAAAGGATTGAGTTTTGTACTGTACAATGCTCAATCTTTTTTTGTAGTATGGATTAAAATATAGATTATCCTTCCCTTCTTATTGAAATCTATTTGGTAGTTTTTAAACTGAAAATATTTATTTTTTTTTGTGTTATACTAATTTTATAATTACTTTAGGAGGAATAAAAATGGATTTATCATTTTTAGATTGGATTAGTCTAATAGCAAATATTGTAACTATTTTAGGGATAAGTGGGTTTTTAAATGATTATCTTAATAAAAGAAAAGATGAGAAAAAAATTTCTAATGACGTTTTATCTAACGCGATAAAATTAGCAAGTTTAAGTCTCGATATTTATGATCTAAAGGAACAAAAAATTTATAGAGCTTCTGATTATATCAAGGTAATAAAAACAAATCTTGAAGAATGGAAAGATTTAATAAATAATTTTGAGATAAATAGAGACTGGCAACAAGAAGAAAAATATAATCTACCAGATACAGAGGAGCATAATTTGACTTCAACTGAACAGTATAATGATGGGGAAGAGTATATGAGTACAGATTATGTATTTTGTGATGGAGAAAGTCAGCAATGCTTGTATGAGGAAGAGATACAGGATTATATAAATAATTTCAAAAAACTTTCAAAAAATGAGCAAGAGAACATATTAAAAATTGCAATATATAATGATATTTTTGATCAGCATTGGAAAAATTTCGAAGGGGATTTAAGATTATCAGAAAGCATTATTAGAGATTTTGTCGATGCAATTCTTTTATCTATTACATCAGAAGGTTTAACTTATAATGCTTATTTAAATAGTGATTTTGAGACATTAAGAGTAATTCAAATTGAAATAGATGAGCTACTAAAGTATATAGAATTGTATGTTAATTCAAATGTTAAATATGCAATTGCTCTTAAAAATCCATTTATTATTTTCCAAGAAAAATGGAAATCAAATCATAATCTTCCAATTAAATTTTCAATGGAGGATTATGCTATTCGTAGATTATCAATTATTGAAAAATTACTACTGTTACTAGATAAAATTGATAGTGAACTCCCAAAGTAAAAAATTGTTAAAGTTTTATACAATAATGGAATCTAAAATATATAATAAAAATTAGAATTTAGGTGTAAAAATATCTCTGGATAAAACTTTTATTTAGAGATATTTTTATATAAAATTTTTTATAAGGAAAAAGTTAGTCAAAAGACTTTATCTGAATCTAAATTCGGATAAGGTTTTTTATTAGCCTTGATTCTTTCATACACTTTATAGCTAAATTGGAGCAATAATTTATGATAATTTTTATCCTTACTATTATTACTTGTATTTATGGCTTGTTTATGTCGTTCAATATGAGAAAGAGCTCTTCTCAAATTTTCTTCTTTTAATTTGTTCATATTTATATTATAAACTGAAGACAGCTAATTTTGATATTTTTCTCTGAACTGTACGATTTTGCGCCTGAAATGTAGGAATCACCTTTTATTATGGTGTGATAAAACTTACAAGTCCTTTTTGTTATTCTTGACCTAGTTTTTATAGAAAGAAGGTCTAAGATGTTAAATAAAGTCAAAACTCAAGCCTTAATTAGTGTCGGAGCAGTGGCTGCAACTAGCTTTATTCTCATGATGGGATATACTGCTGGTCAACATTCTACTGCTAAACAAAGTCGCAAAGAAATCGAATTGGCTGCAGCTAAACTTGTAGAGGACAAACAAGCAGAAGATAAAGCAAGTATTTTGTCATCGGATACTGTAAAAGAATTTTTGACTCAGTACTATACGAAAGAAAAGCTCGGAGAAAATAATACACGTATTCAACCTTATATGACTGAATCGGCTTATTCTCAAGAATTGTCAAGTCAAAATGATGCCATGAACCAAGTGTATAAGGACTATATTTTGGATTATCATTTTGAAAAAGCAGATATCTTTGTCAATCAGACTACGAATCAAGCCATTGCCATGGTCTCTTATAATGTAACCTATGTATCTGATTTAAAGAATGCCAACCAATCAAAGACCAATCAGACAGAAACCAGAACGGTTAAGTTGTCTTATTCGAAACTACCTGGTAAGTTATTGGTTAATCAAGTACAGGTTTGGAAATCTGGGTTAGATGATTTGGATAAGGCCACTCCCAAAACTTTGGAAGAATCCTCATCTGTTCCATCACTACCAAATACTACAACAAAATGATGATATTGCATGGAAATAGAAGAATGTAAGCAAATTTCAATTCTTGATGTAGCCAATCGTTTAGGTATCTCCTTTAAACAAGTTTCGAGCAGTGTCTATGAACATCCTGAACACGATTCATTTCGGATTTTTTCAACTACCAATACTTTTAAATGGTTTTCAAGAGATATTCAAGGTGATGTCATTGATTTTGTTCGACTTGTTCAGGGAATTTCCTTTAAAGAAGCTCTAGCCTTTCTTTCTGAAGAACCTTTTCAAAAAGAAGCTGTTCAAGAAAAAAGAGAGAGACCATTTTATTATCCTTTAAAGAGAATAGAAGATTCTAACTGTAGTCTGGCCAGATATTACTTAACAGAATGTAGAGGAATTTCAGAAGAAATCGTACAAAGGATGATTCAACAAGGTTTAATAGCACAAGCCAGCTGGAAAACAAATGAAACAGTTGAACCTGTTATTGTTTTTAAAAGCTTTGATCATCGTCACATACTACAGGCAGCAAGCTTACAAGGGATTTATAAGAAGCATTCTCTTCCAAGAGAGAGGTTGAAAACGATTCTAAAAGGAAGCCATGGACATGTTGGAATATCCTTTGATATTGGTAAAACCAATAGACTAGTCTTTTGTGAATCGTTCATCGACTTGATGAGCTATTACGAGCTGCATCAACAAAGTTTATCAGATGTTCGTTTGGTATCTATGGAGGGATTAAAAAGCTCTGTTGTCGCTTATCAAACTTTACGACTGATAGCTGAAGAAAATCAGAAGTTGGAATTTTTAGATACAGTAACACCTTCAAAGTTATTGCCCTTAATCAATACAATTCGTGATACCACTACCTATTTCGATAATCATCCTGATTTATTGACACTTGCGGTAGATTGTGATGATGCAGGTAAAGATTTTTCTGATAAGTTATCTCAATCAGGATTGCCTGTTTTACTGGATTTACCTGATAATGAATTTTGGAAAGAAAAAATAGACTGGAACGATATTCTTCGAGAAAAGAAATCAGATTTACAATTGATGATCGAGACTGCAAAAGAGACATTGGGGAATCAACCAGTAAGACAAACCTCTCAATGTTTAGAATTGTGATAACAAAATCAAGATGTTTTAGCTAATATTAGAATGAAGGAGGATCGTATATGACCATTATTGAACGCTTAGAAGAAAAGGTCACTAGGCAAGAAAGCAAGGTAGCAAGAGAGACAGAAAAACTAGCTGCTTACAAAGAGCAACTAGATACAGCGATGTTTGCGACGTTCAAAAGGCGTCAAAGCATTAGTCACATGAGTTTTGAAGAAGCTCTTGACCATGCCTTTGGTAAAGAAAGACAATTCGATGATTCTGAATTTAGAAAGGATGAAATGAGTGAATGACAAAAGATTGGAATTTTAATCAACCATTAGAAAGTAAATCAGAAAATCAAGAAGATCCAGATAAAATTGCGGCCTTATTTGGAAATCATCAAGGAGGTAATGATGTAAATTATGAAGCAGCTTTTCAAAAGCGAAAACAAGCACCTGTGACGGAATCAAATCCTAGTTCTAAACCTAAAGTTACAGAGGTTAGAACAGGAAAAGAGACAGATATCACTACAAGTTATCAGCAACATCTTAAAAGGCTGATTGCAGATAACAATAGCGATATTCAAAGCAGTCAAAAGAAAATTGAAGAGCTACATACGTTAATTGACACAAAGAATAAAGATAATAAGAAATTGCAGTCAATTTATGATGCGATTTCAGAATTACACTAAGCAGTCCTAAGAGGCTGCTTTTTTTGAGAGGCTATAGATGTTTACAAAACTTTTTAAGAAGAATCAAGACAATAGTGATATATTTAAGAAGCTAATTCATCGACTATCTGATATGTCTGTCCAAGATCTTGAAAAAATAGACCGACTGCTAGATATCATTTTCACTCCAGATCAAGAATCACAACAACTAAAAACAGAAGCAACTTACAGAGAAGAAACTTTGGACGACACATTAAAGGAAGCTAAGAATCAACTTCATAAGGAACAATTGGAGAAGAATTTAGAGAGATTTAGGAAAAACAGCCAATAATGCACCAAAAATGGTGCATTTACTTTTTCTAAATGTTATAATGGTGGTATAAAAATAAAAGGAGTTTGCCATGATTGGAAAGAACATAAAATCCTTACGTAAAACACATGACTTAACACAAGACGACTTTGCCCGAATTGTAGGAATTTCTCGAAATAGCTTGAGCCGGTATGAAAATGGAACGAGTTCAGTCTCTACGGAACTAATAGACATCATTTGTCAGAAGTTTAATGTATCTTATGTCGATATTGTAGGAGAAGATAAAATGCTTAATCCTGTTGAAGATTATGAATTGACTTTAAAAATTGAAATTGTGAAAGAAAGAGGTGCTAATCTACTATCTCGACTCTATCGTTATCAAGATAGTCAGGGAATTAGCATTGATGATGAATCTAATCCTTGGATTTTAATGAGTGATGATCTATCTGACTTGATTCATACGAATATCTATTTAGTAGATAATTTTGATGAAATAGAGAGGTATAGCGGCTATTTGGATGGAATTGAACGTATGTTAGAGATATCTGAAAAACGGATGGTAGCCTAATGGAAATCCAAGATTATACTGATAGTGAATTCAAACATGCTCTAGCACGGAATCTTCGTTCTCTGACAAGAGGAAAAAAGTCCAGTAAGCAACCTATAGCGATTTTGCTTGGAGGGCAAAGTGGTGCTGGTAAGACTACAATTCATCGTATTAAACAGAAAGAATTTCAAGGAAATATTGTTATCATAGATGGCGATAGTTTTCGCTCTCAACATCCACACTATTTAGAACTGCAGCAAGAATATGGCAAAGATAGTGTTGAATACACCAAAGATTTTGCAGGTAAAATGGTAGAGTCTTTAGTAACAGAATTGAGTCATTTGGGATACAATCTTTTGATAGAGGGCACTTTACGAACGGTTGACGTTCCAAAGAAAACAGCACAACTCTTGAAAAATAAGGGGTATGAGGTACAATTAGCCTTAATTGCGACAAAGCCTGAGCTGTCCTATCTAAGTACTCTTATCCGATACGAAGAACTGTACTCTATCAATCCAACTCAAGCACGCGCAACTCCAAAAGAACATCATGATTTCATTGTAAATCATTTAGTTGATAATACACGACAATTGGAAGAAGTAGCTATCTTTGAAAGAATTCAAATTTACCAACGAGATAGAAGTTGTGTATATGATTCAGGAGAAGATAAAACTTCAGCAGCAACCGTTCTTCATGACTTACTATTTGGAGAATGGAATCAAGTAGAGAAGGATATGCTTAAATCAGGAGAAGAAAGATTGAAAGATTTAACTAATCGAAATGGTTTGTAGAGTTAGATTTTAAAAATAAAGTCTATTGGATCGTCAATTAAAAAATAACGATCCTTTTTTATATTTTCTATCTTCTTGTTCTTCATATTTTTTCAAAAGTTTTAGCATTCTTCAGTGATGATTTCCTAACAATATAAATACGAATTTAGAGTAGTTTATGATTATTTTAAATCTTGGGGATTATTAAACTCTTGATTTTTTCCAGAAGCTATGGTATTCTTTTGTTAGTTAATAAACTTACAAAAGGAGAACAAATGTTTTCACCTATTAAATTAAAAGAAAAAAGAGAAAGTCAGGGGTTATCACAATCTCAACTTGCATCCAGTTTGGGAATCAGTAGAGCTTCATACTTTAATTGGGAATCAGGTAAAACAAAGCCGAATCAAAACAATCTAACCAAATTGAGTCAGATTTTGAATGTTGATCCTCGATATTTTGAATCAGAGTATGAAATAGTTGAAACTTATCTCAAGCTAACTGAAAAGAATCAAAAAGCGACACTTCATTATGCAAAAGACTTATTGAACAATCAAAACTCTAAAGTTGTAGAAGTTTCTGAACGATTTGCTTATAAGGTCTATGAAAAATTATCAGCTGGTACAGGAACAGCTTACTTTGATGATGGTAATTACGATACAGTATACTTCAATCATCAATTTGATTATGACTTTGCATCATGGGTGTTTGGTAATTCAATGGAACCGACATATGAAAATGGTTCTGTAGCCCTTATTAAGCAAACAGGATTTGATTATGATGGAGCTATTTATGCGATAGATTGGGATGGTCAAACCTATATTAAGAAAGTGTATCGTGAAGAAAATGGACTTCGTTTAGTTTCACTAAATCGGAACTATTCAGATAAGTTTGCACCTTATGATGAGAATCCTCGCATTATAGGGAAAATCGTTGGGAACTTTATTCCTTTAGAGGACTAAGTATGAGTTGGTTTGATTATAGTCTCGAACCTAAAAGTGACATTGCCTTTATTGATATGAAATCTTTTTACGCAAGTGTAGAATGTGTAGATAGAGGCCTGCATCCACTTAAGACTTCACTTTGTGTTATGAGTCGTGCAGATAATTCTGCTGGTTTAATCCTTGCTTCCTCTCCTATGTTTAAAAAGGTATTTGGGAAATCAAATGTTGGACGTTCCTATGATTTACCATTTGATGTAAAGACTCGAAAATTTTCTTACTATAATGCTAGAAAACAAGGCTTACCGACAACGATGGACTATGTTCGTTATATAGAAGAATGGGCAAAATCAACAGTGATTGTTCCTCCGAGAATGGATACTTATATTGCAATCAATATGGAGATTCAAAAAATCTTTCAAGATTTTGCGGCACCAGACGATATTTATCCCTACTCAATTGATGAAGGATTTATTGATTTAACCAGTTCATTAAATTATTTTGTGCCAGATAGAAGAATTAGTAGGAAAGATAAATTAGATATTATTTCGGCTGCTATTCAAAAAAAGATTTGGAGAAAAACAGGAATCTATTCAACTGTAGGCATGTCTAATTCCAATCCCTTATTAGCTAAGTTAGCACTAGATAATGAAGCTAAAAAAACTCCGACAATGAGAGCCAATTGGTCCTATGAGGATGTCGAAAAGAAAGTATGGACTATTTCTAAAATGACAGATTTCTGGGGAATTGGAAACCGGATGGAGAAGAGATTACATGGTTTAGGCATCTTTTCGATTAAAGAATTGGCAAAGGCTAATCCTGACTTGATTAAAAAAGAGCTTGGGATTATGGGACTAGAGTTATGGTTTCATGCCAATGGGATTGATGAAAGCAATGTTCATAAACCTTATAAGCCAAAATCAAAAGGAATAGGGAACTCGCAAGTTTTACCTAGAGATTATATAAAGCAAAGAGATATTGAAATTATACTTCGTGAAATGGCAGAACAAGTTGCGGTTAGATTGAGAAGAGCAGGTAAAAAAGCAACAGTAGTTTCTATACACTTGGGGTATTCTAAAGTGGAACAGAAACGGTCTATTCATACTCAAATGAAGATTGAACCAACCAATCAAACAGCACTACTGACAAACTATGTTTTAAAGTTATTTCACACTAAATATACTTCCGGGGCTATCAGGAATGTGGCAGTGAATTATTCCAGTTTAGTGGATGAATCCTTTGGATTGATTTCATTATTTGATGATATTGAAAAAATAGAAAAAGAAGAAAGGCTCCAGTCCGCAATTGATGCTATTCGAACAGAATTTGGGTTCACTTCGCTATTAAAAGGAAATGCCCTAGATCAGGCTTCTAGAACAATTGCAAGGAGTAAACTCATTGGTGGTCATTCAACTGGAGGATTAGATGGGCTAAAATGATAAATCGTTCTTATTTACCTTTTTTGTCTGCAAGAGAGTATCAAGATCGTGGGATGGCAAAGTGGATGGGATTCTTTTTATCAGAACATTCCAGTTCTCTTTGGGAAGAAAAAAATAAAGAAGATGTCTCCATTTCTCTCTCAATGGAAGAGAAAGTTTTATTTGTTCGTCAACTTTATACGAATGTATTCCCTGCAACTTTTGTTTGTAAGCTCTCCAATAGAAGAAAAGTAGTATCGGGTATTGTTAAAGAGATGGGAAAAGAGTTTATATCTATTAAATCAGACACTGGTTTTCTTCGATTAAGATGGGAAGATATACTCGATATCCAGATAGAAGGGGAGGAATTACATGAATCGTAAAGAATTATATGATGATAAATTACAGCTAGATTATTTTTCAGATTCTTATTTACAGTTTGAGTCAGATTTTTACAAGTATTCAGCTTTAGATATACCATTAACATTTATCACAGATGATATTTTACGCACAATGGCTATGTCTCAAAAACATTATTTTAAACTTAACAAAAGTAAATCTTTAGACGGTCGTGATCATTACTTTGTTTTTTCTATCAAGATGAACAAAGACAGTAGTGGTATTAGACAGTATGAATATCAGAGACATTGTTTTAATTTGTAAGAGTCCGACAGGGCTCTTTTTTCTGTGATAATTTTATCAAAAAGTATTTGTTATACTTTTTTTAATTTAGATTTATCTTGGGGGTTTGGGGGCGGAGCCACCACATTGTCATATCGTTTGTTTTTTGAACCGTGAGGTTTGAAATGGCAGGCGATATGATTTTTGGGATATTGTGGACACAATATCTGAGCTCGCAAAGCCTTACAAAAATGTTGAAGCTATTTTGAAAAATGTACTGACAGTGTCTGTAAGCTTACATTGTCAGTACAGGTATCAATGAAGGAGGAAAAATCATATGAAAAGAGATATACGTAGTATTCGGAAACAATTTCGCTTAACAGAAACGGAAGAAAAACAAATACTAGATTTAATGAGAGAGAAAGGAGAGGATAATTTTTCTGATTTTCTCCGTAAAAGCTTACTATTATCTGATGGACAAAAACAGACGGAAAAATGGTTCAGTCTTTGGAAACAGCAAAAGTTGGAACAAATTAGCCGTGATGTTTATGAAGTATTGATAATTGCTAAAACAAATCATCAGGTTACTCACGAACATGTTTCTATTTTGTTAACTTGTATTCAGGAATTAATTAAAGAGGTAGAAAAAACAGCTCCTCTTAGTGAAAATTTTCGTAACAAATACATGAGGTAGTAGAGTGGAGCACCGATATAGAACAAATTTAAAAAAAGTCTTTTTATCTGACCTAGAATTAGTGAAATTGAATGAAAATATCTCAAAAAGTAACTGCTTATCATTCTCAGAATATGCTAGACGAACTCTACTAAATCCTGGTATGAATTTTATCATCATTGATACAAATAGTTATCAAGATTTGGTTTTTGAATTAAAACGAATAGGAAATAATATTAATCAAATAGCTCGGAGCATAAATTATTCTAATTTAATAACGGAAGTTGAATTAAATGAGTTGAGAAAAGGTATAGAAGAGTTAATAGTAGAAGTGGAGAAAGATTTTCTTATTCAATCTGAAAAATTGAGGAAATTTTATGGTCATCACTAAACACTTTGCGATTCATGGAAAAAATTATCGTAGTAAACTAATCAAATATATTTTGAATCCAAGTAAAACAAAAAACCTAACACTAGTTTCAGATTTTGGAATGAGAAATTATTTAGATTTTCCTAGTTATGAAGAACTAGTGAAGATGTACAATGATAATTTTTTAAGTAATGATAGTCTTTACGAATTTCGTCATGATAGGCAAGAAGTAAATCAACGAAAAATTCATTCTCATCACATCATTCAATCCTTTTCTCCAGATGACCATCTTACTCCCGAACAAATCAATCAGATTGGTTATGAGACAGTTAAAGAGTTGACAGGAGGTAGATTTCGTTTTATCGTAGCAACTCATGTCGATAAAGATCATATCCACAATCATATCATCCTAAATTCAATTGATCAGAATTCTGATAAAAAGTTTCTATGGGATTATAAGTCAGAACGTAATCTACGAATGGTTTCTGATCGTCTTTCAAAAATTGCAGGGGCAAAAATTATAGAAAATCGTTATTCGCATCGTCAGTATGAAGTTTATCGCAAAACAAATTACAGATATGAAATAAAACAACGGGTATATTTTCTAATCGAGAACTCGAAAAATTTTGAAGATCTTAAGAAAAAAGCTAGAGCTTTAAATTTAAAAATTGATTTTAGACACAAGCATGCCACCTTTTTTATGACGGATTCAACTATGAAACAGGTGGTGCGTGATAATAAATTGAATAGAAAACAACCTTATAATGAAACATATTTTAAGAAAAAGTTTGTTCAAAGGGAAATCATAAACATCTTAGAATTTTTACTTCCGAAAATGAAGAATATGAATGAATTGATTCAACGAGCAGAATTTTTTGGATTAAAAATAATTCCTAAAGAAAAACATGTTCAATTTGAATTTGATGAGATTAAGATTTCAGAGCAGGAATTGGTAAAAACGAATCGGTATAGTGTTAGTTATTTTCAAGACTATTTTAATAACAAAAATGAAACTGTTGTCTTAGATAATAAAAATTTAGTTGAACTTTACAATGAAGAAAAGCTAATTAAAGAACAAGAGTTGCCGACAGAAGAGGTGGTATGGAAATCCTATCAAGATTTCAAGAGAAATAGGGATGCAGTTCATGAGTTTGAGGTAGAGTTGAATCTTAATCAAATAGAAGAAGTAGTAGACGATGGAATGTACATTAAGGTACAGTTTGGCATCCGACAAGAAGGACTTATTTTTGTACCAAATATTCAAATAAATATGGAAGAAGAAAAAGTTAAAGTATTTCTCAGAGAAACTAGTTCTTACTATGTATACCATAAAGATTCAGCAGAAAAAAATCGCTTTATGAAAGGTAAAACTTTGATTAGGCAATTTAATCTTCAGTATGAACCGCAGTATATATATAGAAGAATTCCTCTTAGCAAAATTAAAGAAAAAATAGAACAATTAGATTTTCTTATATCTGCGGAAAATAGTCCGAATAATTTTGAAGATATAACAAATGATTTCATTGCCCAAATATCATTTCTAGAGAATATGATTGAACAAGTCCAAAATAAAATTGATGATTTAACTAATTTAGAAGAAGTATTGTTGAATGATACGACAAATAGTTCTAGCAATTTAGAAAATAGTATTCAAGGTAAAAGTTCAGTAGATATAATAGAGAAGGATTTATATTTCTATAAAGGAAGAATTGAAAAACTGAAGGAACAACATAGAGAAGCAATAAATTTATTTGAAATGTTTAATAAAACAATAAAGAAATATAAGAAAAAACAAAATATGAAATCTATTGAGAAAAATGAGATACATTTAGAGTAAACAGTTTCCTAAAAAGTATATATAGAATAGTTTCATGTGCCAATTTGTCACATATTTAAAAATAAGAAAATAACTATATTATACTTGTTTTAGGAGACAACAAATGTTGAAAAGGATTAGGGATTTACGTGAAGATGATGATTTGACACAAGAATATATTGCGAAAATCGTTTTGAATTGTACAAGATCATCTTATTCTAAAATGGAAGCTGGTAGCAGGCTAATCTCTATAAATGACCTTATCAAACTTGCAGATTTTTATAAGGTGAGTCTAGACTACCTTGTAGGTCGAGTGGATAATAAAGAAGACCATTACTCCAAAAAGTAGTAGGTTAAGAAAGCACATTGACAATTGAATAGTCCAAAATGGTACTTTCCTCATTTGTGGAGCAGTTTTGAATGGCTCGCCATGATAAGAGCGATATTAAAACCATCAATAAAATAGAGCGATACTTTATATGCCATGATACAAATGATATACAATGATACTTCTGACCGTTCAGGCTGCCACCGTAAAAGAGCAGCAAGTGAAATTCTTATGATGACTTCATCAGTCATGCCATGGAGGTGAAAATATTTTTTAGGAAGGATGATGACATGAATATAAAATATATATCTGTCGAAAATTCCATTGCAGAATGGGCCGATAAGAAAGGAATTCTAAAAAGATGGGATGGTTTAAATCAATATACATTGAACAGATGGATTAAAGAAATGCGAGAAAACAGAACATTTTCCATGTATGTAATTAATCCAACCCATAAACTTGTTTTCATTAATCTAGAAGGATTTGAAAGTTTCTTAAGATGGAAGCAAAAGCGGACAAAATAAGGAAGTCATGGTATAATATAGGGTAGTTATTTATTCTATACAACAATGATTTATTTCTTTTTAAGAGTTAAGAGGAATTAAATTATGTATTATGTAACTAAAACAAATTCAAAAGGGCAACCCTTATATCAAGTGGTTGAAAAGTACAAAGATCCACTAACAGGAAAGTGGAAATCAGTAACTGTAAGTTATACTAAGAATACTAGTAGGGCGAGGAAACAAGCTGAAAGAGAGGTTCTTGATAAAATAGATAGACTAACTACTTCATTTGAAAGTCAGTTTAGCCCTGAACTAATTACAACATTTGGAGAGTTAAAAGAAAATTGGTTTCAGACTTGGTGTGTCTCTGTTAAACCACAAACAATTCAGAGAGAACTACTGGTTATGAAGCGACTTGGGAAAATTATAGGAGATGATTTTTTGTTAGACAGGATTACTCCACTTCTGATGAAAAATAGTCTCAATAAATATTTAGAAATATATGATGCATCGCCTTCAACAATGACTCATATAAAAAGTACTTGTAATAAGATTTTTAATCATGGTGTGTTATATAATGTCATTAAGTTTTCTCCAATGACTGCGGTAAAACTAGATATTTCACTAGAGAAAAGGCGTAAAGCAAAAGAAAGACATGATTCTAAATTTCTAGAAATCCATGAATTACATGCATTTTTTGATGTGTTACGCCAATGCAGAAATGCAAACTATTATGATCTTGCTATAGTATTGTTGCTTACAGGTATTCGAATTAGTGAAGCAGCATTTTTACCATCAGATATTGATTTTGAAAAAGGAATCTTGCATATTGATAAGGCACTTCAATATCATTGTTTAAAAGTTGAACAATTTCATTTTGATACAACTAAAACACTCAATTCAATTAGAGAAGTAGCTTTGCCTGAAGCTGCAAGCGAAGCTATTAAAAGGACAATACAGAGAAATAAAGAGTTTGATGCTTATATGGAGAAACATCCCTGTCCTGCTTTTACACATTCTGAAAGTGTATTTAGAACAGAATACGGCTCTCCAATAACATCAAGCACTTTTCGTCAAATTTTGAAACGAATAGAAGGAAAATTATTGACAAATTGTTTAAGTGACTATGGTTTTAAGTGGGTAAAACATGTTACTCCCCATTCGTTTAGGCATATGCATATTAGTTACCTTCAAAGTAAGGAGATGCACATAGCAGTGAAAGATATTATGACTAGAGTAGGACACGCTAACTTTGAGACAACAATGGGCTATACACATAATATAAATCGTTCACAAGAAAATACTGTAAAAGCCTTAAATCAATTTGTAGAAAATCACAATTTCCATTTTGAAGAATTGAAAAGTTATACCTGTAAATATTCCAGAATGATTGAAAAATTCATTGAAACTAGTGATAATAGCAATAAAGTAGAATTAAGTGTTGATGAGTTCAAAGACTTGTTACATCTTAGTCCACGTTATTCACCTAAAAATATTGTTTCAAATTTACTATTAAAAATCAAAAAAGATATTGTCAAATACCACCCACAGTTTGATATAAAGATTGTGAAATCAAGTGAGAATCAAATCAGAGGTTTTTCCATTGCATGGTAGTTTTGGTGTTCGCTTGGTGTTTAGACAATAGTAAAATAAAATAGGGGCTCTAAACCCTTGCTACGAAAGGAAAAAAACTCAATGGCTACTATTCAATGGTTTCCTGGTCACATGTCTAAAGCGCGTCGACAGGTGCAGGAGAATTTAAAATTTGTTGATTTTGTGACGATTTTGGTTGATGCACGCTTACCTCTATCTAGTCAAAATCCTATGTTGACCAAGATTGTTGGTGATAAACCAAAACTCTTGATTTTAAACAAGGCAGACTTGGCCGATCCAGCAATAACCAAGGAATGGCGTCAGTATTTTGAATCACAAGGAATTCAGACTCTGGCTATCAACTCTAAAGAACAAGTGACTGTAAAAGTCGTAACAGACGCAGCTAAAAAGCTCATGGTTGATAAGATTGCTCGCCAGAAAGAACGTGGGATTAAGATTGAAACCTTGCGTACCATGATTATCGGTATTCCAAACGCTGGTAAATCAACTCTCATGAACCGCTTAGCTGGTAAGAAGATTGCCGTTGTCGGTAACAAACCAGGTGTGACCAAGGGGCAACAATGGCTCAAAACCAATAAAGACCTGGAAATCTTGGATACACCAGGGATTCTCTGGCCTAAGTTCGAAGACGAAACTGTCGCTCTTAAACTAGCCTTGACTGGAGCTATCAAAGACCAGTTGCTTCCTATGGATGAGGTGACCATTTTTGGTATCAATTATTTCAAAGAACATTATCCAGAAAAGCTGGCTGAACGCTTCAAACAAATGAAAATTGAAGAAGAAGCTCCTGTTATTATTATGGACATGACCCGCGCCCTCGGTTTCAGAGACGACTATGACCGTTTCTACAGTCTCTTCGTGAAGGAAGTCCGTGATGGTAAACTCGGTAACTATACCTTAGATACATTGGAAGACCTCGATGGCGACGATTAAAGAAATAAAAGAACTCCTTGCAACAGTCAAGGATTTAGAAAGCCCTATTTTTTTAGAACTTGAAAAGGATGGTCGCTCTGGAGTTCAAAAGGAAATCAGCAAGCGTAAAAAAGCCATTCAAGCTAAATTAGATGAAAATTTGCGTTTGGAATCCATGCTTTCTTATGAAAAAGAACTTTATAAGCAAGGATTGACATTAATTGCTGGTGTTGATGAGGTCGGCCGTGGTCCTCTGGCTGGACCTGTAGTCGCTGCAGCCGTTATTTTACCTAAAAATTGTAAGATTAAAGGTCTCAACGACAGCAAGAAAATTCCTAAAAAGAAACATCTGGAAATTTTCCAAGCCGTTCAAAACCAAGCCCTGTCAATCGGCATTGGTATCATGGATAATCAAGTCATCGACCAAGTCAATATCTATGAAGCAACCAAACTAGCTATGAAGGAAGCAATCTCCCAGCTCAGTCCTCAACCTGAGCACCTTTTGATAGATGCCATGAAGTTGGACTTGCCGATTTCACAAACCTCCATCATCAAAGGTGATACTAATTCCCTTTCAATTGCAGCAGCTTCCATAGTAGCCAAGGTGACACGTGATGAATTGATGAATGACTACGATCAGCAGTTCCCTGGCTATGATTTTGCTTCTAATGCAGGATATGGAACAGCTAAACACCTAGAAGGACTCGAAAAACTAGGAGTTACCCCAATTCACCGAACCAGCTTTGAACCCGTTAAATCACTGGTTTCAGGTAAAAAAGAAAGTTAAGTTAGAAGGAATGATTATGGAGGAACAGTCAGAAACACTCAATTCCAAGAAAGAATTTACCTTTGCATCAAGCACCATATTATCCCAAGTTGGACGAGGTATCATTGTCGGTCTTGTCGTTGGGATAATCGTCGGATCCTTTCGTTTCTTAATTGAAAAAGGTTTCCACCTGATACAAGGACTTTATCAAGATCAAGCGCACCTAGTTCGCAATCTTTTTCTACTAGTTTTGTTTTATGTACTCATCTGTTGGCTCAGTGCTAAACTAACACGGTCAGAAAAAGATATCAAAGGCTCAGGAATTCCTCAAGTCGAAGCCGAACTGAAAGGCCTGATGACCCTCAACTGGTGGGGCGTACTTTGGAAAAAATATATTCTAGGAATTCTTGCTATTGCAAGTGGACTTATGCTGGGGCGTGAAGGACCAAGTATTCAACTTGGAGCAGTTGGTGGAAAAGGTATTGCCAAGTGGCTCAAATCTAGTCCGGTAGAGGAACGCTCCCTGATTGCTAGTGGTGCAGCCGCAGGATTAGCCGCAGCATTTAACGCTCCAATAGCAGGTCTCCTCTTTGTCGTAGAAGAAGTCTACCATCATTTTTCGCGCTTTTTCTGGGTTTCCACTCTAGCAGCTAGTCTCGTAGCAAACTTTGTCTCTTTACTCATATTTGGCCTAACACCCGTACTGGATATGCCTGATAATATCCCTCTTATGACCCTGGATCAGTATTGGATTTACTTGGTTATGGGGATTTTTCTAGGACTTTCCGGTTTTGTCTATGAGAAAGCTGTACTTAATGTTGGCAGAGTTTATGATTGGCTTGGTCAAAGAATGCGTTTGGATAGAGCTTATTATCCAATTCTGGCTTTCATTCTCATCATACCAGTGGGAATTTTCTTACCACAAATCCTTGGTGGTGGAAATCAGGTTGTCCTTTCCCTAACTAAGCAAGATTTTAGTTTCCAAGTTCTATTGGCTTACTTTTTTATTCGTTTTGTTTGGAGCATGATTAGTTATGGAAGTGGTCTTCCAGGAGGAATTTTCCTACCAATTTTAGCGCTTGGCTCCTTACTTGGAGCTCTAGTTGGCCTTATTTGTGTCAATCTTGGACTTGTCAGTCAGGAGCAATTCCCTATATTTGTCATTCTAGGAATGAGTGGCTATTTTGGAGCAATATCTAAGGCTCCCTTAACTGCTATGATACTAGTAACTGAGATGGTAGGAGATATTCGCAACCTCATGCCACTTGGATTAGTCACCTTAGTTGCCTACATCATCATGGATCTGCTCAAGGGTGCGCCAGTCTATGAAGCTATGTTGGAAAAAATGCTGCCAGAAGAGGCGACAGATGAAGGAGAAGTCACCCTCATTGAAATCCCTGTTTCGGATAAAATAGCAGGAAAACAAGTACACGAACTCAACTTACCACATAACGTACTCATCACCACCCAAGTCCATAATGGCAAGAGCCAGACCGTTAATGGCTCAACCAGAATGTATCTCGGTGATATGATTCATTTGGTTATTCCAAAAAGTGAAATTGGGAAAATCAAAGATTTGTTGTTGTAGATTAAAATTTTATTACATAATTTTTATTATGTAATAAACATATCAAGAATATTTTGTTGATTTTGATAAGGGAGGAATACATCATAATGAAAATACTAGATATTTTATATGAGTTTTATGGTGATTTTGAGTTCATTAAAGAAAAGTGGAATGAAAAATACGAAGGTATTCTTATCAAAATAAAGGATGAGCAAGGATATAAAAGATGCCGCTTAGCAAAGAGAACACCGAAAAAAGAAGGATATTTTACAGTTTTTTGGAAAAAAGACAAAAATAACATGAACATTCCTTATACCAATGAAGATTTGGGAACTGAACTTGTTATCGTTGTCATCGATAATGATAAAAAGGGACTATTTATTATTCCAAACGAAGTTGCTATTCGTAAGAAAATTCTCTCGACAAAAAACAGCAAAGGAAAAATGTCCATGCGATTTTATCCGCCTTGGTGCGCAAATTTAAATACAACGGCTCAATCAACACAAAAATGGCAATTGAAATTTTTTAGAGAAATTGAATTATAAGAATAATTTTTTCTAATTTTAATTGGAAAACGTTAAAAATTTTTTAATGGATTCATATATACAAAAAAGACTTGGTTTTTATTCAACATAAAATCAGGTTTTTTTAGTCTAATGACCTATTTCTAGTAGTATTTATAAAGTAAATATAAAGTAAGTCTTTTTTATCACTTTAAAAGCTCCTATAACATCTTTCCGAAAAACTATAATTTTCTTGAAAAATAAATAAGTCTATGCTATACTACTAGTAGACTTATTTATGGAGAAAATACATGAAACGTGAGATTTTACTGGATCGAATCGACAAACTAAAACAAATCATGCCCTGGTATGTTCTGGAATACTACCAATCTAAGCTGGCTGTACCTTACAGTTTTACAACCTTGTACGAATACCTCAAGGAATACGATCGATTTTTTAGCTGGGTTTTGGAGTCTGGTATTTCAAACTCTGATAAAATGTCTGATATTCCTTTATCTGTCTTGGAAAACATGTCAAAGAAAGATATGGAATCCTTTATCCTTTATCTACGAGAACGACCTTTGCTGAATGCCAACACAACAAAGCAAGGTGTTTCACAGACAACTATCAATCGGACATTGTCAGCACTTTCTAGTCTTTACAAGTATCTGACCGAGGAAGTTGAAAACGACCAGGGAGAACCTTATTTCTATCGTAATGTAATGAAGAAAGTTTCAACTAAGAAAAAGAAAGAAACACTTGCTGCTAGAGCTGAAAACATCAAGCAAAAGCTCTTTCTAGGTGATGAAACAGAAGGTTTTCTAACTTATATTGACCAAGAGTACCCACAACAGCTCTCAAATCGTGCCTTATCCTCCTTTAATAAAAATAAAGAACGTGATTTGGCCATTATCGCCCTTCTCTTGGCATCGGGTGTTCGCTTATCTGAAGCTGTTAATCTGGATCTAAGAGATCTCAATCTCAAGATGATGGTTATTGATGTCACTCGAAAAGGTGGCAAACGTGACTCGGTCAATGTCGCTGCCTTTGCTAAACCTTATCTAGAGAATTATCTAGCCATTCGAAATCAACGCTATAAGACGGGAAAAACAGATACAGCCCTCTTTTTGACTCTCTACAGAGGTGTTCCTAATCGTATCGATACTTCTAGCGTTGAGAAAATGGTTGCTAAGTACTCTGAGGACTTCAAAGTCCGTGTAACTCCCCATAAACTGCGCCATACGCTAGCAACCAGACTCTATGATGCCACTAAATCGCAAGTTTTGGTCAGTCACCAGCTAGGACATGCCAGCACACAAGTTACTGACCTCTATACCCATATCGTCAATGATGAACAAAAAAATGCTCTAGATAGTTTATAAACTACATAAAATAAATTATGTAAAAAGGATTCAATAAACTATTAATATTATTTGATTAAATCCCATGCAATATCTGACCTAGTAAATAGTTTTAAAGTATTTGAATTAAAATTTATGTGACTACTAGCTTATCTTCCTTTGTAATATACCGGATATCTAAATCATTTGTCATTGATATTTATCTTAAAATAAGAGGATTACACAAAAAATAAATCAAATTGAACACTTATAAAAACATTCTGCCTGCGATCTCCAATATTTTATCAGAAAATAAAATCCCTCTAAAAACAATCATGGACAGGGTTGGCCATTCTGATTCTGAGGTCACCACTTCCATCTATACCCACGTCACAAAGAACATGAAAGATGAAGCAATCAATGTACTGGATAAAGTTATGAAAAAGATTTTTTAAAAAGTTTTGCCCCTTTTTTGCCCCCTAAATACAAAAATAGCCCTTCGGATAAAATCCGAGGGGCTAGAAACGTTGTTAAATCAACGATTATTTCTTAAGGTTATCTTCCTATTATTAGATACTAAAAAATAGGCCTAAGCCTACTCAATATCTAACTTGATTTTCTCAAAAACTATTAAATTCAAATAAGTTGAGATAACTTAAAGGGTAACAAAAAGGAACTTAAAATGATGAGTTCAGCAGGCAAGGAACTAGCACGGTCAAACGTGCTTTTTTTATTGCTGATAGGTTCATTATACCACGTAGTATTTAAAAGGCAAAAAATAACTCATATCAAAAAGCACTTAGATTTCTCTAGGTGCTTTCTTTTTTTGTCAATTCGATTATTCCCTTTAAACTTGGATTTGTTTTCCAAATTCTTGTCCATGACCTCATTTTTACCAAACTCCCTAAATAGATGCCGTTTATCTTTGGCATATTTGGAGAAAGTTTATATTTTTCTCTGATTTCATCTTTATGATCCATTATGTACTGATTGCGAGGAAGGCAACAAAAGATACCCTCACCAAAATAACTCAAATCTTCATCAGATATTCCAATAAGTTCTTCAGGTTTTACAAAAATCGCTCGATTAACTCTATCTTTGCCATTAGAAAAAGCCTTATCTATAAAATCTTTATCAAACCCCATCTTCTAACACCTCCAAACCATAAATTATCATTCCGCTTTCATCTAAAGAAATCATCTATTTCATTTGGTTTATCAGCTACAAAAACCTTGTCATCCACTTCTGGTTTAGATTCCTAAACAACGTCCTCACCATCCACATATTTGCTATACCACTCTTTATAAGTCATATCAGCAGGTACTAGCTCGGTCTTACCTGTTTCTGGATTTCTCTACTTCTATTCTTATCCGTATTATACACCTTTTCTAACACTTTTCAACCACAAAAGCCCCCAGATTAGTTTCTAAGAGTTTTTAGTTTATCCGTGGTGATTTAGTTATACAGTCCAAAACAAAGCGAATAAGGGGCGAATATGAAGCCTCAGCCTACATTTGCCTACTTATACGCTTCTAGCTCTCCGTTCTGGTGGATTCTCGCAAAGTTTAAGACGGCTATCTGTTTGTATCGATGGTAGCTAGTGGATTTTGTCCCAGCAATTTCTAAACATTCGCTTACTGTTTTCTTCCTCATGTAGCAATAATGGATAATGAAGTATTTTCTGGCTCGCTTGTTCTCTATGTTGTTGATGTCGTGGGCGAATATCTCCAACCCCTCACGGATTGCCTTTTCATGCTCACCGCTCAAATTCCACTGATCAGGTAAGACAAGTTTCCAGGCTTCTTCATCGATACTAACTTGGTTTTCACTTCCTGCCATCCTCTGGAATCTCAGAAAGTAAGTCATCCTCTCCCTAACGTTCATCATCGTTTTAAACTTATCCAGCTCCATTAGTTTGCTCCTTCATGATATAATAGTTAAGCGAAACCATACCATGAGAGTCAGCCCTGTGCTGGCTTTTTTGCGTTTTCTCGGCGTTAAAGTCCATTCTCCATACCATTTGATAAGCAATTAAGGGATGGTTTTATCTTTCTTATTTCCTTGTCATTCTGCAAGCAATTAAGGCAAGTTATTTCTTTGCTTATCTGCTTATCATTTGGTAAGTAACAAATCCAAAATAACAAACTTTTAAATTGCTCTTATCTCCTTATCATTTTGTAGGAAAATAAGGAGAGTTATTTTAGTTCTTATTTCCCTGTCATTTTGTAAGGAGAAAATCCAAATTAAGGAAGCTAATAAGTCTCCTTATCTCCTTACAGTTTTTCAGGGAGCAAAATCAAAATAAGCGATGTTATTTCCTGTCTTATTTCCTTACCGTTTGACAAGGAGAAAAACGAAAATAAGGGGCTTTTCAATTCGTCTTAACTCCCTATCGTTTTGTAAGCAATTAAGAAGGCTTATTGTCGTCCTTATCTGCTTGTCATTCTGCAAGGAGTAAATCCGAAATAAGAGGGCTAAAAACTTCGCTTATCTGCTTGTCGTTTCTCAGGGAGTTAAGGAGGGTTATTATTTCTCTTATCTGCTTGATAAATGATAAGCTCTAATCATCCTCCAATAAAGCCAAATTGTCCCAGAATATCCGCAATCCTTTTGTATTTCTAATTTCTGAGATAGCTTTTTCTGCTTCTTCTTTTGTCGGATAGACTTCTATAATATCTTTGGGATTTTTCCCACCTATCCTATATCTTACCTCAAAATGTCCAGTATCAATCTGCGTCAAAAACACGGTATCAACTTCATCAACCACCGCTAACTTATTCAACTTATTTAAACGGTTTTTAATCGCCTTCATCTAGTATCTTCGCCTCTAATATTTCTAATTGCTCCACTACCTCAACCATTTCAACTGCCTTATAAGCCATGTTTAGAATGCTTTGGGCGCTTTGTTGTCTCGCATACGGGCTTATTGTCTTATCAAGCATGATTTCCCTCAATACGGTTACAGCTTCAACACTCGCATTCTGTAACAGCGTAGTAGACTCCTTGAGCTGTTCGCTACGTCTTTCACGGTAAACCCTCTTAAAAGTTACATCGTTCAAATAATTGTAAGCTGTCCTTCTGGTTATTCCACTTAATTCACTGGCTTTTTTTACATTCCCAGTCATGAGATAATTGGCCATAAATATTTCTTTTTTTCTGCTTAATTCTGTCAAATACTGTTCACCTCGCTTTATTGCTCTAATTCTGGAAACTCACTTATCCCAGTCATTTCCCTAAGTTCATCCATACGTTTTTTTGATTTCTTATAGTCTGCTAGCTTAATATCTTTAAATGGTGTTTTAATAAAATCATCCATATCTATCTTTATTTCATCTTGCTGAAAAGCAAATCTTAAACAATCCACATATAAAGATATACATTCATCGGTTGTTGCATATTCCGTCTTTCCAGCATACTCTTCTAACTTTTCTAGTCTTGCTTTTAAACTTCTAACCATTCCCCTACCTCGTGTGTAATTCTGTCTGATTTATGTAAAAAAAGGGGATTGCTCCCCTCCACATCACAAACCTAACAAACCACGTTTTTCCTTGCCCAGTAGTTTATCATACAAGGCTTTATCTTTCTCATATAGTTCATGTCTACGCTTGTAGCCCATAGCCTTAAACTCTTCAAGGGTTACAGCTTCCTCTTCGTAAGACTTTGAAATACTTTCTACGTTCTTGGCAAGCCCTTGCAGTAAGTCAGCTTGCCTCTTCTCTTCTTCGATTTCTTGAAATAGTTGTTTATGTTCATCTTTCATTATTGTTCTCCTTCAAATAAATTAATACGATTTACAAAATACGCTAAATCATCTTTTGGATCTAAATAGCGGTATTGACTTCCCATATAACCAGCTACACCACTGTAAATGTAAGGCTTACTTACTCCACTATATTTTGGAGATGTATTCAGGCGGTCAAATAACTCTTCAATCCCTGTTTTTCTTACCCCATCCGCCAATCTTTTAGCAGTATTTTTGTAGTTTTCGTTATAATTCGCAATCAATTCCAAAAGCTCAATAGATTTCTGCTTGATTTCTTGGCGCTGGCGTTTCACTGTTTCATCTTGCTCTAATGCTGTTTCTAAATAACCTAACGCATTGATTTTTCTAGCGTCTGCCACGATTGAGTCAATTCGTTCTTTTTCGAGTTTTGTTCTTTGCTCTTTCATATCAGCAATATATTTCTCTTTAGAATTGACTGCCTTAAAATCTTCAAAAGTTTGTAACTCAACTTTCTTAGATTTAATAGCCTCAACTTCTTTTTCGGTTTTCTTGATTTCCTCATCAAAGCGATCAAAAATCTCTAATTGAGTCCGTACTTTGTCCATCTGGTTTTTGACTTCTTGCAATGTTGGCATTTCTTTTTCCTCCAATCTTTCCAAAAACAAAAGAGGCATAGCCAAAATAGATTACTCTACTTTATGCTATACCTCTGATTTTTTCAGTCAGTATTCTTTTTAAATATTGTTGTTTTAGATTCCACGCTGGAGACAATCTCGCCGTCTTGTATTTTAAGCGTGATACTCCCAAACCTTGGAACCTCTAACAGTTTTATTATACCATAACTTTTGAAATAAATAAAGCCTTCTTGTATCTCCATGTTTAGCCTCTCATGCTATTTGTATAGAACCATCACACTGGTTAGTGTATCCATATCCTCACTATTCCCAACTGTTGCTTCTGTATATTTCACGTCAATAACTTCAACGGTTGCCATAAAATCATTTACCTGGCTTTCAAAATCCTCTAGGCTTTGCTTGTATTTCTGATAAAATAGTTTAATTTTCATGTTGTTTTTCCTCTTTCTGTTTTCAGGGTGTCACTAGTAGTTACACCATTGCAAGGGGGTCGGTACTATCTACCCCATTTTGTCTTCCTTTGATTGCTGATTTAAACTCCTTTCCTCAAATCTACATATTCAACCACAAGTGTGACCTCTTTTTCATTACACTTTCTCAAATTTAAGTGAATCAATTTTAGATCTGGATTGTCTTTCATCCATTCGTTTAAGCTATCTAAAGCTACTGTCAGTTCTTTTTCAGTTACAAAATTCATCTTTGTCCCTTTTTCCTTTATTATTTTAGTTATTCCAAAAGTGTAGCCATTTTTAAAATCTAGTGGCTACACCCTCCGCCCTACTCTCTCAAGGGTTTTCGCCTTATGTAGCCGTGTAGCCGTTTCATCTCAGAAAAAAATAATATATAACGCTATATCTATTTAATTATATATACTTTTATAAAATATATATTTTGGCTACATTTATATTATAAAGTCAGTAATATCAAGGGTTTAGGGTTGTAGCCGTTTTTTTCGTCTTGTCTACACCTCTTTGAAACCCCTACAGTATCAAGGGTTTTCAGTGTAGCCGTTTTTTTATCTTTTGACTACACTGCCTACACTTTATTTTTTTATTTTAGCAAATCCGCGCTTGATACTTTTGCCAAATCTCAAGGATTCCCTTGCTTCCCAACCGTCTTTATTTTGCATGATCTTCTTAACCTTGTTTTTATCTTTTGGATTCGGCGAGTTGTTCAAATACACCTCTGTAAAGAATAAATTAACTGCCACTTTGTCCCGTTCTACTAACTCCCCATATTTATCCGTATCTAAAGGAATTTCTATACCATTACTTCCAACGTGATAGCCATTATTCATCATGTCATAGATATAGTAGTATCTTGTCCTATCAGTAATTGGGAATTGATACATATTTTTTGGGTACGGTGTATCTAGATAACGTTCAAAATCTTCAAGAATTTCATCAACAAACTTGTAACGGCTTCTAACCTCATTTACTAGCTTTTCCTGCTCGTCTGTCAGGTTCAAGACTTGGTTAGCTCTCCAAGCCATCACCATAGCACCCCAAAAGTGTCTACGGTCTTTCTCTGTCCACTTCCTGCCCTTATAGGCGGTGTCTTTGTGTACCTCAGCAACCAGAAAGCGCCTTTCTCCTGTCAGATCGTTCAAATAATCATGGTCATTGGTTGCTCTGACAATAATAAAACTTTTAGGCAATCGCCTATCACTGGAAGCGTAAGGGGGTCTATACTCAAGTTTTGTTTCGGTAATGAATTTCTTCAACTCTGAGAAACTAGCCTTTTTGCTGGCCACCATCTCATCATCAAATACACACCAGTTTCTTACCATTCTAGCCTTATCGTCTTTGTCTGTGAAGGTTTCAACCGTTGTAAAATACTTGTGAGTAAAAAGCCCCTCAAAAAACTGTGTCTTTCCTACTCCCTGCCGTCCAGTCAAATCTAAAACAAAATCAAACTTGATAGAGGGGTTAAATACCTTAGCAATCGCCCCACGGAAAAACAAGTCTATGATAATACGGTTATATTCATCATCCTTGATATTGAGATAATACCTTAAAATATCAAAGGGATCGCGCTGATTTACCAGTTGTCTATATTCGATTTCACACTCTTCTAGAAAGTCTTTTAAAGGGTTGTAGCTATGCTCTCCAGCTACCACTTCCAGCATATCAGCTATGTCTGTCTTTTTGTAGTCAATTTTGTATTTTGTAGCAATATAAGCCCTAATCTCTCTGATAATCAGGTCATCGATTGTTCCGCTCAAGGTTCTACCATTTAACTTAATGGACTTGGTAACGTCAATTTCATATGTAAAAGTGTTGTACTGTATCGCCCCTTTTAGCTTGCTATCACCGTTTAAAATCTTTTTGAGATTATCTAAAGTTACTGCAAAACCGTCCCCTCTTGGTTTTTTCGCTAGGTCTAGGCTATTGTTATTCTCGTTTGTTTCCCTTGCTTGTGTCAAGTCCACCATCTTAGGCGGTTCATGTTTCTGATCATCTTCAATTATTTTATTTACAATGTCATTACTACTCAAATGCTACCTCCTTATAAAATATTCTTGCTACTTCTAAGAAATAGCTTGCTAGGTCTTTGCGTTTAACGATTGCAGAAAACAGATCCACTAACTGACTAAAACTATAACCATTCACAAATAGCAAGCGGACAAAAAGTGAAGTCTCATATCTGGTATAAATGCCATTACAAATCAGGTCAAAAATCCAACCTTTTAACTCCACTCCAATCCCCTGCCGATGCTCTGCCAATTTGTTTGCCTCTAAATCTTTCAGGATTTTCAGCAAGTCAGGGCTGGCCAAAGCAATATCCAAATCTCTGACCAATTCCCAGCCCTCTACTGCCTCTTTTTCGTCTTTGATAGACACATATAAGCCTTTGTATTGAAAACCCGTCAAAGCCTCATCGACAGGCTCATAATAGGTAAATTTGTAGTGTTCCCCATTCTTCCATACTTGAGTAGGATTTGACTTGAGAAAGCCAAATAGAGGCATTTTCTCAACTGATATAGTAAACTCTATTATTCTCATTACACCTCCTAATCTACTGCAAGAAAATTGTAAATATCACTCTTGCGGTAATAAACTTTCTTACTACTTTCAAATGGCGAACGAAGAGGTTTCAAACCTTCTTTTTCCCAATTATTTAACGTAGTTCCACTAATACCAAGTTTTTTGAGTAAGTCAGGCCTAGAAATCAAGTCCCAGTTATCATCACGTTGCTTTTCAAGTTCCATCCTTTTAGCTAAGTGATCTCCCACTTTCTCCAGTAATTCAAGCTCTGCTTCTCTTGATAATAGTTGCATATTACACCCCTTTCTAATTATGAATCTTACCTGCAAGCTGAATATAACGCCCATAATCAGGGCTTAAATCAGGGTTAGGTGTTTCTATCGACTGTTGGTTTTCTTGCTCAAATTGGGCGCTTTTTTTGCGATCTCGGTGGTTTAGATAAAGCAGTAAGCCAATCAGTACCACCATAGAGATTACCGCCTGTGTATTGGTCAAATCTAATTCATTCATGTCATGCCCTCGCTTTATAGTTCTTGATGTAGTCCACTTGGTCGCTTCGTCCCATCTTCAGGAAGTCTTCCGCCTCTTCGGTGCTTACTTTTCTATCTACAAAATCAGCAATAAACTGGAAGAGGTTCGGATTTCTCTCCTTGATTTCAGCCATTTGTTTATCAAATTCTGCTTGTGTCATGTTGTCTAGGTCTAGTGTCATTGCATTGCCTCCAGCTCTTTAGCGTCGTCATTGTTCAAAAGCAAAAAGGCTATTTCATTTAGACGATCGTATAGCTTTTCATTCTGGGCGTATGCTGTATCAGTGTATTTTTTAGCAAGCCATAAGAACGTGGTTGTATCATTCTGTAGTGCAAACTCAAGCCCTTCAAGAGCTAGGTTATTCATTTCTAAAACATTCATGATGTCGGTTAATTCGTTCCCTAATTCTGCTAGCTTCTTAGCCGATAATAGAACTTGTTGGCTTGATATTGCTTTTTTTGTTGTCATGTTTTTTACCTTTTTTCTATCTTTTTATACTTGCCACGATGGCTTTTAATGCTTTTTACTATACTGGATATCCTCACACTCAAAGTTTTGCGATGGCGAGTGTGGGGATTTTGAATGGTTGTTTCTTATACAGTTTTTTCTTGTACTGAAGTTCCTCACACTCAGACTCGCCAAAGTTTGAGAGCGTGGGGCTTTTTAATGCCGTTTTCCTGTCACATGCCTCACGCTCTCGGTCGCCAAATTTCTGAGCGTGAGAAAGTACCAGTTTAAAGAGTTGGTGCTCTATGTTTTTCAAAACCTTTTCTAATTGCTTGCCTGCTATTAGTTGTTATTGATTGAATAGTTGTTTTTTGTTATAATCAAGGTATAGAAAAAATATCTATACTCTTGATCCAGTCGCTTGCTTCTGTCGCCAAACGTTCAGCAAGTGACTTTTTTTGTTGTCGTTTTTAATCTTCATGTCTAGGTTTTTTATAAATCAGTTGACGGCTTTCCACTAACTCAGCGATAAAAGCTAGGTTATTGGCCGTATTCTCTACCAAGTCGTCAAGTACCCCTTTATTTTCAGGTAATGCCATAGCTTCAGCCACACTCACGGCATCATCTAGCCATGTTTTAAATTCTTTAAAGTTCATTTCTTTGCTCCTTTTTGTTGTCAATCCCCAGTGGTAAAGCACCACATGAGAAATCTGTAAATGTAAAATAGTATTGCGATTGGGTCGCTCCTTTCTAATAGCCTTCTGCAAGCCACTGCATGGCTTTTTGATAAATGCTAGGCTTTACTTCGCCACCGTCTCGGATTTTGCGATAGGTAACTTGTGAAACCCCTATTTCTTCGCCTGCTTGCTTTGCAGTCAATTTCTTGTCTGCCTGCTTTCGGCGAATCGCTTTTGCTTGTGTTGAGGTAATAAGCAATGAAATTCCTCCTTTCTCTAGCTAACTATTTGTTAGCTTGATTGTAGTATAGCGTATTTTTTGTTAGCTGTCAACGATTAAATAACAAAAAGTGAATTTTTTGTTAGCTTTTTGTTATTTTGTGATATAATTGAAATTGAGGTAATATACATGAACAGACTAAAAGAATTGAGACAAAAAAAAGGCGACACACAGGAGGTCGTTGCTAAAGCTATGGGCGTGACCCGTAGAGGGTACCAAAAATGGGAAAACGAAGAAAGCCAAATCAAACCAGAAAAAGCCCAGCAACTAGCTGACTACTTCGGAGTAAGCGTTGGGTCTCTGTTGGGGTATGATGACGTTCCAAGAGAATTAATAGATGAATTAGAATTACAGCTTCATGTTTTAACTCCAACTGAAAAAGAAGATTTAGAAAATAATCCAGAATTAAGAAATCACTATTTATCTATCGTTCGGAACAGACTTCTATATAATCAAAGAAAAGAGGTTGAAAAAACTGCGCAAGCATTTGACAAAGATTTTATCCGACTACTAAAAGAGTATTCTATCTATCTTTCAGATAATCAAATTGAGCAAATCAAAGAGCTTATGAAAACAATGTCAGACATCAATAATAGATATTTGATGGTTGCAATGGGAGCAGGCTACCATAGTGAAATGGAAATTGCCAAGACTTATGACTTCAAACAATTATTTGAATATAGCTCAACATGGAAAGACAATTATTCTTCAATTGAAAAAGAATCAGATGACTAATATCATTTGAGAACTAAAAAGGAAAATACCCATGAAAAAACTACTAAGCACATCAGCTATTTTACTCTCTACTACCGTTCTAGTAGCTTGCTCTAACAATCAATCAACTACCAAAGATAGCTCGGAGCAACCAAAAACGGAGCAAACCAAAGCAAACGACAAGCCTGCTTCTAAAAAAGCAACTAGCTTAGACGATTTTAAAAAAGCACTAGAAAGCAATGGATTCACAATCAAAGAGGAAATAAAAAAATCAGCAAGTCTTATTCAAGCTGAATCAGGAAAAGGATTTATCTTAGAAGATGATACCGCCGTAGAAGTTTACGAGTATTACGAAAAAAATCCAATGTTTGAAGAGGCTAAGAAAGAAAAAGAGTTAATCGGACACCCTGCTTATATCTACGGGAATTATGTTGTTTTAGTGCTTAATGCTACAGACTCAAAAGATAAAATTTTAGAGAGTTTCAAAGGATTTGAATAAACAAAAAAATCCCCACGCTCTCAAAGTTTGGCCAGTCTGAGCGTGTATAGAGGGAAATAAAAAAAGCATCGTTAATGTGACAATGGTTAACGAAGATTTTTATAAATTAACTGGTAGTTAATGAGGAAGGAAAAACTATGGGAAGTAATAGAACAAACGAAGAAATAGCTGTTTACACTGCCACGATAATACAAGAACTAGAGGATTATCTTCATCTCCTCCAGAGAATGGACGATGAAGGGAATAAACGATCTGATAAAATAGCGCAGTGGATAGAAAATTGGGTAAAATACTTAAAGATAGAACAAGTTTTTAATCCGCGAAGTATTCAGGCTTTAAAAAGAGGAAGTATCGTTTATGCTGATTTTGGTTTCAATGTTGGTAGAGAATATGGAGGTCTTCATTATGCAATAGTTCTGAATAAAATAGATGCACGTTCAAACCATCTTCTTCATGTATTGCCTTTGACCTCTGTAAAAGAAACAACTGATATATCTAATTTGAAATATTTTCAACTTCCAATTGGCAACGAAGTGTTTCAATTACTATCAAATAAAGCTTTGAAAAAAGTTAGAGAGTTATCTGAATTGTATGATCGTTTTTCAAAAAAAGATGGTGAATTGCGCGAAAAAGTTGTAATGGTTGAATCGTTAATCGAAGATAATAAAAAAACTTTGGAAATACTTAAAAACTTATCGAGTTCTGATATAGACGATTCTTCTATTAAGCAAATACTAACCATCAATAAAAATATAGACTTCGCAAGTGATCAGGCAGATAAAATACGACAGGAGGCAAAAGAAAATGCAATTTTACTTGCAGAACTTAATGAGAAACTGGAGTATGCTAATAAATTTATCCTAAAAACACAAAATATGAACAAAGATAGTATTGTTCTATTGAATCAGGTTACAACAATTAGTAAAATGAGACTCCGTGATCCAAAAAATAATAATTCAATTTTGAATGGTATTGTACTTTCCGATGATACTATGGACAAAATAGATGAGACACTGAAAAATATTTTTTAAAATCCGAGTATTTTTATTGACTTTTCTTAAAATTAGGGTTAGAATAGAATCATAAGGTCGCTTGACGACAAAATATATGATACTGTCCCAGGAGGACAATTCTAGCCCTGCTCTTATGAGTAGGGCTTTTAGTTTATTAAAAATCCCTGGAACCTCATCCCTAATATTTTTCTTTTAGGGTAGCCGAAAAGTCCGATTATACCAACAAAGGCGCGTGGATTCTCGAGCTTCGTTCGAGCTTCAAGCCTATATAAGCCCCATATCCGCCTTGTTTCCAACTCTGGTATTATTTACCGTCTGACTACTTAAAATCGAAAATAAGGGGCTTCTCGTAGCCCCTCGCATGGTATAAACTCAAAATCTTTTCTAATTGCTTGCCTGCTGATGGAAAGAGGAGTAAAACCATGAAGATTACAGAATACAAAAAGAAAAACGGAAATATCGTATATCGCTCAAGCGTGTATCTTGGAGTTGATAAACTTACTGGAAAGAAAGCTAGAACTACAGTTACAGCCAAAACAAAAACAGGCGTTAAAATCAAAGCTAGAGAGGCCATTAATGCTTTTGCTTCTAACGGGTATACAGTTAAAGATAAGCCAACAATCACAACATACAAAGAACTGGTAAAAGTTTGGTGGGATAGTTACAAGAATACAGTTAAGCCCAATACTCGTCAATCTATGGATGGATTGGTTAGAGTTCACTTATTGCCTGTATTTGGCGACTACAAGCTAGATAAGCTGACCACGCCTATTCTTCAACAGCAAGTAAATAAGTGGGCTGACAAGGCCAATAAAGGCGAAAAAGGGGCGTTTGCTAACTACTCCTTACTCCATAACATGAATAAGCGTATTTTGAAGTATTGCGTAGCTATTCAGGTAATACAATACAATCCAGCTAATGATGTCATCGTTCCACGCAAACAGCAAAAAGAAAAGTCTACTGTAAAATACTTAGACAACAAAGAATTAAAACAGTTTCTTGGCTATTTAGATACTCTGGATCAATCAAATTATGAAAACTTATTTGATGTTGTCCTATACAAGACTTTATTGGCCACTGGTTGCCGTATCGGTGAAGCATTAGCCCTTGAGTGGTCTGATATTGACCTAGAAAACGGTGTTATCAGTATCAATAAAACACTAAACCGCTATCAAGAAATAAATTCGCCTAAATCAAATGCTGGTTATCGTGATATACCAATAGACAAAGCCACCTTGCTTTTATTAAAACAATACAAGAATCGTCAACAAATTCAGTCTTGGAAATTAGGTCGTACTGAAACGGTCGTATTCTCTGTATTTACAGAAAAATATGCTTATGCTTGCAATCTACGCAAACGACTAAATAAGCATTTTGAAATTGCTGGTGTAACGAATGTATCATTCCACGGTTTCCGCCATACACATACCACTATGATGTTGTACGCTCAGACTAGCCCTAAAGATGTCCAATACAGATTAGGACACTCTAACTTATTAGTGACTGAAAATGTTTACTGGCATACAAACCAAGAAAACGCAAAAAAAGCTGTCTCAAATTATGAAACAGCCATCAATAATTTATAAAGGGTGTCACGATCAGTGACTACCCTCTTACTATACCTAAAATCAGTTAAGGGTAACTAAAAGGGTAGTAAAATTAGAAAAAGCACTAAGGGAAAGCGCCCCAAAGTGCTTAGTTTAAAGGCTTGACGCCCTCTAATCTAGAAATTAGATTATTTCTTAAGGTTGTAGAATGATTTCAATCCACGGTATTCTGCTACTTCACCAAGTTGGTCTTCGATGCGAAGCAATTGGTTGTATTTAGCGATACGGTCTGTACGTGAAAGTGAACCAGTCTTGATTTGTCCTGCGTTAGTTGCAACTGCGATGTCAGCGATTGTTGAATCTTCAGTTTCACCTGAACGGTGTGATACAACGGCAGTGTAACCAGCTTCTTTAGCCATTTCGATAGCGTCAAAAGTTTCAGTAAGAGTACCGATTTGGTTAACTTTGATAAGGATTGAGTTAGCAGCACCTTCTGCAATACCTTTTTCAAGGTAAGAAGTGTTTGTTACGAAGAAGTCGTCACCAACCAATTGAACTTTACCACCAAGACGTTCAGTAAGAGCTTTCCAACCGTCCCAGTCGTTTTCGTCCATACCATCTTCGATAGTGATGATTGGGTATTTGTTTACCAATTCTTCAAGGTAGTCGATTTGTTCTGCAGCAGTACGTACAGCGGCTCCTTCACCTTCGAATTTAGTGTAGTCGTAAACTTTACGTTCTTTATCGTAGAATTCTGATGATGCACAGTCAAATCCGATAAATACGTCTTTACCTGGAACATATCCAGCAGCTTCGATCGCAGCAAGGATAGTTTCAACACCGTCTTCAGTTCCTTCGAAACGAGGAGCGAATCCACCTTCGTCACCTACGGCTGTTTCCAAACCACGTGATTTAAGGATTTTCTTAAGTGCGTGGAAGATTTCAGCACCCCAACGAAGAGCTTCTTTGAATGTTGGTGCACCAGCAGGTACAATCATGAATTCTTGGAAAGCGATTGGAGCATCTGAGTGAGAACCACCGTTGATGATGTTCATCATTGGAGTTGGAAGAACTTTAGTGTTGAATCCACCAAGGTAGCTGTAAAGTGGGATTTCAAGGTAGTCAGCAGCAGCACGAGCTACAGCGATAGACACACCAAGAATTGCGTTAGCACCCAATTTACCTTTGTTAGGAGTACCGTCAAGTGCGATCATAGCACGGTCGATAGCTTGTTGGTCACGTACATCGTAGCCGATGATTGCTTCAGCAATGATGTTGTTTACGTTGTCAACAGCTTTTTGTGTACCAAGACCACCGTAACGAGATTTGTCACCGTCGCGAAGTTCAACTGCTTCGTGTTCACCAGTAGAAGCTCCTGATGGAACCATACCACGTCCGAAAGCACCTGATTCAGTATAAACTTCTACTTCAAGTGTTGGGTTACCGCGTGAGTCTAGGACTTCGCGAGCGTAAACATCAGTAATAATTGACATTTTTTACTCTCCTTATGAGTTAAATTTTTTACACCTCTATAATACCTTAAAACCCCTCCTTTTTCAAGAAAAAACGTTATCTTTGTGCAAATTTTCCTTAACTTTATAAAGTAATCGCTTTCTTTTGTCTGTTTTATTCCAACTTTTATGATATACTATTTTCATGACAGATTTATCAAAACAATTACTTGAAAAAGCTCATGGTGGGCCAAAACTAAATCCGGATGAGCAAAGACGCTATCTTGGTACTTTTGAGGAAAGGGTTCTTGGATATGCAGATATTGACACAGCAAATAGCCCGCAGTTAGAAAAAGGCTTTTTATCCATTTTAGAAAACCTTCAGGAAAAAGCAGAACCACTATTTGTAAAGATTTCGCCAACTATCGAATTTGACAAACAAGTTTTCTACTTAAAAGAAGCAAAAGAAACTAATAGTCAAGCTACCATTGTATCTGAAGAGCATACTTCTTCTCCTTTCGGTTTGGTTATCCATACGAATGCACCCGTTCAAGTAGAAGAAAAGGATCTTCGACTTGCTTTTGCAAAACTATGGGAAGTTAAAAAGGAAGAACCATCCAAAACATCCTTATGGAAAAAATGGTTTGGCTAAATATTGCGCATATTTAATAAGTGCCCAATATTGACAGCCGTGTGCTCCAGATAGAGACTGGCATTTTTCAGACTATCTTCTAGTGGTTCACTTTTCTCCAATATAGAAAAGACAGCTTGGATATTTTCAAATGGTAGGGGAGGTAAATCCTCAGCAATACTACCACAAATAGCGACAACAGGAACTCCGACAGGGGTTCTTTTTGCTATGCCTATCGGCGCTTTCCCAGCAAAGCTTTGACTATCCAATCTACCTTCACCAACGATAACCAAGTCAGCATCTGCAACTTTCTTATCAAAATTGATTAGATCCAAGCAGGTATCAATTCCCGACACGATATTTGCCTGAGCAAAGGCACACAAACCGCCAGCAAGGCCTCCACCAGCTCCTGCTCCTTTAATTTGCAATGTTGCAGGTGAGACTTTTTCATAAAAGTCTTGGATTGCTTGATCTACGACTGGAAACATAGCAGGATGTAGGCCTTTTTGCTTGCCAAACATGTAGGTCGCACCTTGAGGACCACATAAGGGACTCACGACATCTGCTAAAATACGAATGTGAACATCTTCAGGAATTTCATAGCGATTTTTTGTTGAAACAGAAGCTAAGTCCAATAAGGATTGACCGAAAGCAGGCAAGACATTTCCATCCCTATCATAAAATTGATAACCTAAACCAGCAGCGATCCCAATTCCTCCGTCATTACTGGCCGTGCCACCAACGCCAATATAGATTTCTTTAATCCCTTGATCGATGAGGTGGCGAATCAACTCTCCAATACCACAAGTTTGGATTTGAAGTGGGTTTCGTTCCTCTAGCGGAATTTTTCCAAGGCCAACCAAATCAGCAACTTCGAATAGGGCTAGTTGTTCTTTTTGAAAATAGCGCATGGCTTCTTTTTGTCCAAAAGGGCCTGTCACTTTGATCCATTTTTCTTCAAAGTCAAGAGAAAGTCGAATAGCATCTACAGTACCTTCTCCCCCATCACCAACAGGGCAGAGGAGACAGTCTACATCTGCTAGCGATTGTTGGAACCCTCTCTTAATAGCTTCAGCAACCTGCTCTGCAGTCAAGCTTTCCTTAAACGAATCTGGTGCAATTACAATCTTCATATTTTCCCTCATTCTAAAAAGTCAGTCAAAAGAAGAATTTCTAACAAATCCCTCTTGTCAACATGATGTGGTATTTCTTTTTTCAGAACTTCTTTGGCACAAAAGGCGATTCCTAGTCCCGCAGACTTCAACATTAATAAATCATTTGCTCCATCACCGATTGCAACCGTTCTTTCTCTAGGAAGTTGCAGTTCCTTTCTCCATTTTTCCAGAGTTGCTTGTTTGACTTCAGGGCTTATAATTGCTCCAACTAATTCCCCTGTTAGAAAACCGTCTTTGACTTCAAGTTGGTTGGCAGAGAAATAGGCAATACCAAGTGATTTCGCTAATCTCTCAACTATTGGTATAAATCCACCGGACACCAGGCCAACTAGGATGCCATTCTTTTGGAGAATAGAAATGAATTCCTGGGCATTTGGCGATAGATGAATAGAATTGAATACTGTATCAAAGACCGAAATAGGAATGCCTTCCAACAAGGAAACTCTGTCTCGTAAACTGCTTTCAAAGTCCAACTCTCCTCGCATTGCCCGACTTGTAATCTGCGAAATTTCCTCCTCACGACCTACCTCTCTTCCCAACAAATCAATTACTTCTTCTAGGATTAAGGTTCCATCAACATCCATAACACACAAGCCTTTTACTTGAGACATTAGTTCTCCTCTCCAAATAGCCTAAAAATCGTATGAAGCCATCATACGATTTTATCTATTAATTAACTAAACTATGGTACAAGTCAAGGTATGACTTGCAGGCTGTATCCCATGAGAAATCACACTCCATAGCTTGTTTTTGTATGTTTTTCCAAATATCAGGATGATTTCTATACAAGTCCAATGCTGTTTGGAAAGTCCAATTTAACCAATAAGGAGATAGATTGTCAAAGCTAAAGCCAGTACCGCTTCCTTCGATTGGATTAAAGGCTTGAACGGTATCTCGCAAGCCACCAACTTCATGAACCAATGGCAAGGTTCCGTAGCGCATAGCCATCATTTGAGACAAGCCACACGGTTCAAAACGACTCGGCATGAGGAAGAGGTCACAAGCAGCGTAGATTTCTTGGGCAAGTTTGACATCAAAAGTGATATTTGCTGATAGCTTGTCAGGATAAACTTGAGCAAACCATGAGAAAGCTCCTTCAAAGGTTGGATCTCCAGTTCCCAAAAGAACAATCTGAACATCATTTTGCAAGATATGGTGAAGACTTTCCACCACCACATCAAAACCTTTTTGGCGTGTCAAACGAGAAACAATTCCCACCAGAGGAACGTCAGATCTAACTGGCAAGCCAACTCTCTCTTGTAATTTCGCCTTATTTTGGGCTTTTCCAGACAAATCTTCATGATTGAAATGATAGTCTAAAAGAGCATCCGTCTGAGGATTATAAAGGTCAGCATCAATCCCGTTCACGATACCAGACACCTTGCCAGATTCCATTCGAAGAATCTGATCCAAGTTACATCCGAACTGGCTGGTCATAATTTCATGAGCATAGCTAGGCGAAACGGTTGACACACGGTCTGCGTAAAGAATTCCAGCCTTCATCCAGTTTAGACAGTTGTTCCAGCGAAGGGTACCATCAGCATAACGTTCAAAGCCAACTCCAAACAAATCCCATAACATTCCTTCTGAGAATTGTCCTTGGAATTCCAAATTATGAATGGTTAAAACAGTTTTAATGCCCTCATAGGCTTGAATCCAACGGTATTTTTCCTTTAACAAGAAAGGAATCATAGCTGTATGGTAATCATGAACATGGAGAAGATCAGGGATAAAGTCAATCCTTTCCATAGCCTCAATGGCAGCCAGTTGGAAGAAAGCGAAACGCTCTCCATCATCAAAATCACCGTAAACATGACCGCGGAAGAAATAATATTGGTTGTCAATAAAGTAGAAGGTTACACCATTTAATACTGTTTTCTTAATCCCACAGTACTGTCTGCGCCAACCAACACTCACCTCAAAATGAAGAACATCTTCAATCTGATTGCCAAATTTAGCCTCTACCATGTCATAGTAGGGGAGAATCACTGCAACTTCATGTCCCGCTTTTACCAGTGATTTGGGAAGAGCGCCAATGACGTCTCCCAAACCACCTGTTTTTGAAAAGGGGGCACCCTCTGCTGCTACAAATAAAATTTTCATGAATGAATATCCTCTGTTACTTTAGCACCTTTCTTAACGACAACTGGATGTTCTGCAGTTCCACGGATCACAACGCCATCCGCAACTTCCACACCCTTGTCCAAGATAGCATATTCGACCTGAGCACCTTCTCCAATAACAACACGAGGGAAGAGCAGGCTATCTTTAACCAGGCTATCCTTATGAACATGAATATTACGTGATAAAACAGAATTTGCCACTTGACCTTCAATGATACTACCAGAGGCAAACTGAGAAGTGCTTACCTTAGATGTATTGGCATAGTAAGTTGGTTCTTCATTCTTAACCTTTGTATAAATCTTTTGGTTTGGAGTAAAGAGTGAGTAGAATTTTTGAGATTCAAGCATATCTTTATTAGCTTGGTAATAAGACTCTACAGAATGAATATTTGCCAGATAACCTGTGTATTCGTAGGCAAAAGCCCCTTCTTTTGCAGCCAAATCCCGTAAAACATAACGCAATTTCTCTGGATGTTCTTTCTTAGCTTCTTCTTCTAAGCGTTCAATCAACCAAGGTGTATCAACGACAAAGATATCTGTAGACATATTGTAAACATCATCTGTTGATTTGCTATCAAAGAGTTTATGAGAACGAACATGGTCTGTTTCATCCACTTCCAAGATTGCATTGACTTCTGAAATATCTTTCTTAGGAAGTTTCTTATAAACTACAGTGATAGGTCCCTTTGTTGTAGTGTGTAGATGGAAAACTTGGTTCAAATCGATATTAATCAAAACATCACAGTTGAGTGAAACTGTTTGGTTTGAGCCAGAACGTTTCAAATAAGTAAGAAGCTGTTGGTAGTATTCTTTTCCAACTGTACTACTTTCCACACGGGTATTGTAAATACCTAGATAGTAGTGGCTAAGAAGGGTTGACAATCCCCACTCACGTCCTGAACGAATATGGTCAAAGACTGAGCTAATATTATCTTGTTGGAAAATACCAAAAATACTACGAACACCAGCGTTAGCAAGGCTTGAAAGCGGGAAGTCAATCAAGCGATATTTACCACCAAATGGCAAACTAGCTACTGGACGGTGGTCTGTCAGTGTTGACATATCATGAAAACCAACTGTGTTTCCTAAAATGGCAGAATATTTATCAATCTTCATCTGTTGCTACCCCCACTACTTCATCATATCCTACAACTTGTACTTCTTCTGTTCCATCGATTTCGACACCATCAGAAATAACTGCACCTTCTCCAATAATGGCACGTTTAATTTTAGCACCCTGACCAACAATTGCACCACTCATAATAACTGAATCTACTACTTCTGCCCCTTCTCGAACTTGTGATCCTGTTGAAAGGATGGAATGTTTAACAGTTCCATCTACGAAACAGCCATCAACAACCAAGGAATCTTCCACATGAGCGTTTGCCCCAAGGAAGTTTGGTGGTGAAATCAAGTTTCTTGAGTAAATCTTCCATTGACGGTTACGGCTATCCAAGGCATTTTCTGGAGAAATGTACTCCATGTTCGCTTCCCAAAGCGACTCAATCGTACCAACGTCTTTCCAGTAACCATTAAATTCGTAGGCATAGACACTTTCACCTGACTCAAGGTAATTTGGAATGACATTCTTACCAAAGTCTGACATATCGACATTACTCTTTTCAGCAGCTACAAGCATATTGCGAAGGCGTTGCCAATCAAAGATGTAAATCCCCATAGATGCTTTGGTAGATTTAGGTTGGGCTGGTTTCTCTTCAAATTCTACAATACGATTGTTAGCATCTGTGTTCATGATACCAAAACGGCTTGCTTCTTTCAGAGGAACATCAAGAACTGCTACTGTCAAACTAGCATTATTATCCTTGTGAGACTGGAGCATATCATCATAGTCCATTTTGTAGATGTGATCCCCAGATAGAATCAAAACATACTCAGGATTAACACTATCGATATAGTCGATATTTTGATAAATAGCGTGACTAGTCCCTTCAAACCAACGATTTCCTTCACTTGCTGAATACGGTTGAAGAATAGAGACACCAGAATTGATACCGTCTAATCCCCAACTTGAACCATTCCCAATATGATTGTTAAGAGCAAGTGGTTGATACTGTGTGATGACTCCAACATTGTGAATGCCTGAGTTGGCACAGTTTGAGAGAGCAAAGTCAATGATACGGTAGCGCCCACCAAATTGCACAGCTGGTTTTGCGATGCTTTGAGTGAGTTTACCGAGACGAGTTCCTTGCCCACCAGCAAGAATCAAAGCTAACATTTCATTCTTCATTTTCTACTCCTTTTTGGTTTTTACTTGTGACAATTTTAGTAGGTTTCAAGCGACGTTTGATTTTCCATACACTTGCTCCCATAGCTGGTAGGGTAAAGGTCAGGGTCTGCTCATAATCTTTCCATAGTCCTTCTTGCGTTTGAACAGTTTGATTATGTTCTTTCCAAACGCCTCCCCACTCTTCTAACTCAGTATTCCAAACTTCTTCATAAATCCCTGCGACAGGAAGTCCGATTGTAAAATCTTTTCGTTCAACAGGTGCCATATTAAAGACACAGACTAACATATCATCCTTTTTACCCTTACGGATAAAAGAAAGAACACTCTGGTCTTGATTATCCGCATCAATGATTTCGATCCCATCATAGCTGGTATCGATTTCCCACAGACAGCGATGGTCTTTGTAAAACTGATTTAGCTGAGAAGTGAAATATTTCATCTTAGCATTCATAGGGTCTTCTAGATTAGACCATTCCAACTGCTCTTCAGATTTCCATTCTAGGAATTGGCCGTATTCACTACCCATGAAGAGCAATTTCTTACCAGGGTGACAAATTTGGTAAGTGTAGAGATTACGCAAACCTGCGAATTGATTATAACGATCTCCCCACATCTTGTGCATCATACTCTTCTTGCCATGAACCACTTCATCGTGCGAGAATGGTAAGAGATAATTCTCCTTGAAGACATACATAAAGCTGAAAGTCACCAGGTTAAAGTCATATTTACGATAAATCGGATCTTCTTCATAGAAACGGAGGATATCATTCATCCAACCCATATTCCATTTGTAGTCAAATCCTAGACCATCTGAATCCTTAGTGTCAGTAATCTGAGTAGCTGATGAACTTTCCTCAGCTATCATCATAACGTCTGGATGAACTAGTTTAATCACATCATTCAAGCGTTGAAGGAAATAATAACCTTCATAGTTGAGATTGCCACCATCTTTATTAGGTGTCCATGGAGCATCATCGTAGTCAAGATAGAGCATGTTGCTAACCGCATCCACGCGAATACCATCTAAATGATAAAAATCAATCCAAAACTTAATGCTAGAAATCAAGAAGGACTGGACTTCATTCTTTCCAAGGTCAAAATTGAGTGCTCCCCAACCGTAGTTATGAGCCTTATTATGGTCTTGGTATTCAAAAGTCGGTGTTCCATCATAATAGGCCAAGGCATCATCATTGATAGTAAAGTGACCAGGTACCCAGTCCACAATAACGCCTATATTATTTAAATGGCATTCCTCAACAAAATCTTGAAACTCTTCAGGACGACCATAGGCATGCTCTAGAGCAAAGTAACCCATAAGCTGATAGCCCCAACTCAAACCGAGAGGATGGGACATCAAGGGCATAAACTCAATATGAGTATAGTTCATCTCAACCAAGTAAGGAATGAGTTCATCTTTCAATTGAGCAAAACTATAGGGGTTGCCATCAGGATTTCTCTTCCAAGATCCAGCATGGACCTCGTAAATATTGACGGGACGCTCTTCAAAGCTCAAGCGTTTTCTACGGGCTAGCCAGAGACCATCCTTCCATTTCTTTTCTGGAATATCTGTTAAAATAGCACCAGTCCCAGGTCGTGCCTCATACCTTACAGCCAAAGGATCAATCTTCATCAGCTGATGACCATTTGCACGTGTGATATGATACTTATAAATTTGGCCTTCTTGAGCAAGACTGGTGAAGACTTCCCAAACTCCAAATTCATTCCGTTCCATCGGAATTTGATTTTCAACCCAGTTGGTGAAATCCCCTACCAAATAAACTGCTTGAGCATTGGGTGCCCACACACGAAAAGTATAGCCAAACTCTCCATTTTTTTCTTCCCTATGTGCTCCCAGATAATGCTGGAGGTGAAAATTTTCACCTGCTATAAAGGTTTCTAAAGCTTTTTTCTTATTCATACACCCTCCTATTTCTGTAAGCGTTTTCTATAGATTTATTATACTACCTTTTTAGGGAAGATTCAAGTAAATTACGGAATTTGCTAAAAATTCTTTTGAAAGTCTTCAACAAATTCACTGATGTGTTCACTTGTAAATCAAGAAAATTTTCAGAAATGCTTTGAAAACGAATTGTTTTTTAATAATATTATCATAAAGTTCGTTATTTTACTAATAAAAGTAGTATTTTCAGTTAAAAAAACAAATCAGAAAACGAATTTCCTGATTTGTTTTTTCAAATATTTATAAAAGAAATACCAAAAGCCGAACTAACATCTATAGTACTTTAAAAATGCTAACACTGACACCACCAACTTTGTTTTCCTCATCAGAAGGACTATTGGTCACCAAGAGTTCTAGATTTCCTGCATTTTCAAACTGGAACGCATCTCCTTTAGCATTAAAGACAATCAATAAGTGTTCTTCCCCATGGATTTCATAGACAATCCAACCACTATGCTCGTGAGCTGAATGAACAAATACATGATGGTAAATCTCATCATAAGTAGGGTAAGAAAAGGCACTGGTTTCTGTCTTCAATCGAATCATCTGACGGATAAACTCAATACTATCTTGACGCTCATTAATCAAGTCCCAGTTGACTTGGTTCACACTGTCAGGAGCGTTATAGCTATTCATAGCACGCTCTCTATCATCATGGGTCAACTCACCATTTTCACCAGTCGCAACCAGTTTGGTACGACCAAATTCTTGACCGATTTCCATAAAGGCCATCCCTTGCATGAGTAGATTCATGGCTGTAGCAGTTTCGACTTTACGCATGATTTGCTCGGAACTTTGGTCTGGATGAAGGGTTGCCAACAAATCGTGAAGATTGTAATTGTCATGGGCCTCTACATAGTTAAGCACCTGATTTGGATGTATATAGGTTCCTAATTCACGACTGCCTAGGATTGCTTTTGCAAGAATAGGTTCTGTAGCTGCACCACTTACAAATCCTGACTTGATAGCACCGTAAACTTCTCCTCCTTTGACAGCATCACGCTGATTGTCATTAAAGAAACCAATATTTGGCATCTGGTAGGCATTGTCCTTCTTGGCCTTATCATAAGGCGCTAGTCCTGTTCCCATATCCCATCCTTCTCCATAAAGGATAATGTTAGGGTCAATTTCATCCAAACTCTGACGAATCATCTGCATGGTCTTAACATCATGAATCCCCATCAAATCAAAACGGAAGCCGTCAATATTGTATTCCTGCACCCAGTATAGAAGAGAATCAATCATATACTTGCGGAACATTTCGTGTTCACTGGCTGTTTCATTTCCAACACCCGTTCCATTCTGGAAGGTACCGTCTGGATTCATACGATAATAGTAATCAGGGACAGTTGTTTGGAAAGGTGCATCAACAACTGAGAAGGTATGATTATATACCACATCCATAATGACACCAATACCCGCATCGTGATAAGCTTGAACCATGGCCTTCAAATCACGAATGACCTGAGCTGGATCATCTGGATTAGTTGAAAGGCTCGTTTCTGGTGCGTTATAGTTTTGTGGGTCATAACCCCAGTTGTAGGTTACATTTCCATCCGCATCATATTCTTTGTGACGGTCTGCAATTGGTTGCAACTGAACATAATTGTAGCCCAGCTTCTTGATATAATCAAAAGCAGTTGACTGGCCATACTGGTTAACCGTTCCAGTTTGAGCAGCACCTAAGAACGTTCCGCGAAGATGTTCATCCACACCTGAGGTCGGTGATTTTGTCAAATCACGAATATGCATTTCACAAATAACTGCCTTACATGGATTTGCCAAGCGCCAAGTAGCCTCAGAACCATGCTTAACCTCGAAGTTTGCAACTTGCTTTTCTTCATGACTCAGGATAGCTGAACGTTTGCCATCAGGACTGGTTGCGATAGTGTATGGGTCGCGTGTCACTGTTTGGTGATGAGGGAATTGGACTTGATACTGATAAGCCTTACCAGTCAAATCTTCCTCAACATCCAAACTCCAGACACCAATAGTATTGTCCTTATGATTATAGGAGTAGCTATTGCCTCTTTCCATCTCAAAAGTCTTCCAAACAGGTGCATCATTAGCAGCTGATTCATAAACGACAACCTGCACTTCTGTCGCTGTTGGAGCCCAAAGAGCAAAATGAGCCTGATTATCCTCTACACGGCAACCTAATTCCCCTTGGTAGCCCCAATGGTGGTCGAAACTAGCACTGTTAATGGCCTTGTCAAAGGCAAAAGGATTTTGATTCTTATAGAAAGGACTGGCAATAGCAGGATTTTCAGAGTAATAAATTCTGTCATCCCCTTCCAAAATCCAGACTTCTGTTAAAAGAGGATAGTGATTAAAACGGATAGCATATTCTTTACTGGTTTGGCCTGTATGAACCACAAAATTCAAACTTTCTAAGGCATGGGAACTTGGGTGTTCAAAACTAAATAAGGCGCCAAAATAATCTTCTTTGTAGGTCAGCAAATCGATTCGCTGGTTCTGACTTTTTACAAAAGAGCAAGTGTCGTATTCTCCATTCTTGCGATGGTAATGAATGCGCATAGGGTAGTTATACATTTTTTATTTTTCCTTTTTACTTTTTAATTTGTTTCTGTTTCACTAATATTTTTTTGTCAATCTCGTCTCAATTAACAGACATAATCATATTATCTAAACTCTGTTTTTAAACAATCATTACAAACTTTCTAGCCAAGCTTCGTCTCGAACCTCGATACCAAGTTCTTGTGCTTTTTGAAGTTTACTTCCAGCATCTGCTCCTGCAACGACGAGGTCAGTCTTTTTAGACACACTACCTGTTACCTTGGCACCCAGACTTTCGAGTTTACTTTTAGCTTCTGAGCGTTTGAGACGTTCCAATTTTCCTGTCAATACCACTGTCAAACCTGACAAGGCTGCATCTGCTACTACAGTCTGACCTTTATAGTCCAGATTTGCCCCAGCTTCTTTCAATTCTCTTAGGAGAATTTCAGAGCCTTCTGTCGCAAAATAAGTCTGAAGACTCTTGGCAATCACACCACCTAGACTTTCAATACTAGCCACTTCCTCTGGATCTGCCTGAGCCAGATTTTCAATGGAATGGAAATGTTGGAGCAAGAGCTGACTGGCCTTACTTCCGACATGACGAATCCCCAAACCAAACAAGAGTTTTTCAGCAGAATTTTCCTTAGATGCTTGGATGGCTTGATACAGTTTAGAAGCGGACTTTTCCTTGACCCCCTCTAAAAGGAGGAAATCTTCTTCTTTCAAACGATAAATATCCGCCACATCCTTAACCAGATTAGCAGCAAAAAGCTTCTCAACAATAGATGGACCAAGTCCTGTAATATTCATAGCATCACGAGAAGCAAAATGAATCAAACCTTCCATGATTTGAGCGGGGCAACGCGGATTGATACAACGGAGAGCCACTTCATCTTCAAAGTGCAACAAGCCAGAGTCACAACTTGGGCAGTTTGTAGGGATATCTAGTTTTTCTTCAGAAATCCGTTTGGACTCTACTACACGTAAAACGGCAGGGATAATATCTCCAGCCTTATAAACGATAACCGTATCATCTTTGCGGATATCTTTTTCAGCAATATAATCCACATTGTGTAGAGTCGCACGGCTAACAGTTGTACCAGCTAGTTGTACTGGTGTTAGATTGGCAGTCGGGGTTACAACACCCGTACGGCCAACTGTCCAATCAACTGATAAGAGTTGAGCTTCTTTTTCCTCAGCAGGAAACTTGTAAGCTACTGCCCACTTTGGTGCCTTAACGGTAAAGCCAAGTTGCTCTTGACCTGCTAGGTCGTTGACCTTGATCACCACCCCATCAATATCGTAAGGCAGATTTTCCCTTTCTTGTCCTGCTTCTTGGATGAAATTCCAGATTTCATCTATGTTTTCAGCCAAAATTCGCTTAGGATTGACCACAAAACCGAGCTGTTCTAGGTGATTCAACACTTTTTCTTGACTATCTCGAGTTGAAGGGCTGGCTTCTTGATAGAGAAAGGTTGCAAGATTGCGCTTGGCTACTACTGCTGTATCCAGCTGACGTAGTGTTCCTGCTGCCGCATTACGAGGATTGGCAAATTCAGGCTCTCCATTTTCTTGGCGAGCTTGGTTGACCTGGTCAAAAGAAGCGCGTGGCATATAACATTCCCCACGAACTGTGATATCTAGTTCTTCTGGCAAGGTCAAAGGAATGTCCTTAACACGCTTGAGGTTTTCCGTGATATTCTCCCCAACAGAACCGTCTCCACGTGTTGCACCAGCAACTAAAATCCCCTTTTCATAAGTCAGCGAGATAGATAAGCCATCGATTTTCAGCTCACAAATATAGGTTGGATGAGCCACTTCCTTACGAACACGCGCATCAAAAGCTTCAAGCTCCTCACGTGAAAAAGCATCCTGCAAACTATAAAGAGGATACTGATGACTGTATTTTTCAAAACCATCTAAAACCTTGCCACCAACACGATGGGTCGGACTATCTGCTAACACTTGATCTGGATAGGCAGTTTCTAACTCGACCAACTCACGATAAAGACGGTCATACTCACTGTCTGAAACTGACGGATTATCGCTGGTATAGTACTCAGTCGCATAGCGATTGAGCAAGGCGACTAACTCATTCATTCTTTTATTCATAAGACCATTTTACCATAAACTAAGCCCTCCTCACAAACGAGAAGGGCGGAAAAAACACTTAGATTGGAATTATTTTTAAAACTCAAACAGACTTATATCTCTTTTTTAAAATGAGTTCGAACATAAATAAACGATATACAAGACAAGATGATAACACCACTTCCAATTATCAGGAAAGAAGAGAGATGTACACTTGGCAGGACTGTCATAAATCCTTTTGCAATAGGCATAAATAGAATAGCTAATGTAAAAATTGTACTCAGTACTCTCCCAAGAAATTCGCTCTCAACCTTGGTTTGTACTTGAGTAAAAAAGTGAATATTAAAAATCGTCATAAAGAGTTCACAAATCAGGTTTCCAGAAAAGGTTAAAATATTGGGCAGTGGCAAACCCATCATGAAAACTCCGACACCTGTCAAAACTAGTAAAATCAAAAGATTATAAACATTAGCTTTAATTTTACTAGCTAGAAGAGCCCCAATGATAGAACCAATAGCCCCCATAGTTAAAATACTTGCATAGGCTCCTTCTGACCCGTAAAGCTGATTCGAAAAGGGAAGTAGAAATTCAAAAGCTGCAAAAAAGAAATTAACGCTGGAAGCTACCAGCAAAAGGAAGAAAATTTCTTGCTGATGCCAGATATAGTGTAACCCATCCTTGATATCTACAAAAATATCTCTCCCAGTAAAAGCTTTTTTCTCTTGAACTTTTGCTTCCTCTTTTGGAAGGAAAGCCACTAGAACAAAAGCAATGAAAAAAGTCAGCGAGTCTAGTAATAGCGTCATATGGAGACTTGCAAATTGTAAAACAAGGAAGGAAAGAACAGGAGAACTAACACCTACAACCTGCAAAACTAGTTCTAAGCGAGAGTTATAGATCACAATCTCATCTTTCTCCACCACTTCAGTTATAATAGCTTTATTGGCTGTACGAGAAAAGGCAAAAGCAATAGCCTGCACAATATTAGCAACAATCAAAGCCCCAATCATCCAGCTGTCATTCCTTATGAACGAAATAGCTAAGCAAAGAATCCCACAAACAAGATCCGTCGCCATTAAAATCCTACGACGAGAAAAACGGTCTGAAACGACTCCGCCAAAAGGATTTACGAGAATAGATGTGACAAGTTCAGAAATCTGATACATTCCTAAAACAGTCTGCCCGATAGTTCCCATGGAAGCCAACCAGACACTATTTCCATAATCATAGAGCATATTCCCTATCTTGTTAACAGCTCCACGGCTAATCAACTGTACTGCATAGCGATTCATAAAAAAACTCCTCTCAAATTTTGAAACTATTGTATCAAAACCGAAAGGATCTTTTTATTTTTTCCCTTATTTGGGAAAATTAATTTTTGACAAATTTTTCGTAGTGTTCCTGATAATAGGCTACTTGCTCTGGAAGACCTAGCACATCAAAAATATGCATGGCCTCTTTCATCTGCTTACAACCTTCTTTACACTGTCCTTTTTGGTACAAGGAAAAGCCTTTTAGATAATGGAAAATATTACGCTCATACAGTTTGATACCATTACCAATAATCTTCTCTGTATAAGTCTCAAAATAGCTTGCATTGTCAAAAGAAAGATGCTCTAAACAATGCTGGTAACAATTGAGGGCCAAAATCAACACTAATCTCTTATGGCGACCAATCTCTTGGTAAAATTCTTCCCTCTCCATGACTTCTCTACCAATCCGAGTGACATAGTTCACATCGTAGAAACTATAGAGGTTACCGAAAAGAATCAACTCATACATGGTCCATTCTTCTGTTTTGAAGAGATAATCTGCTACCTTATCCAAATCATCCTGCTTCATATGATAACTCGAATCTCTTTGACAAATCAGACCTTGCATCAAAATCCAGTTCAGCTCAAAATAAAGGGGATTCGTCGAACTCTTAGCCTTTTCAAGTTGTTCCCTTTGAAGCTTTTGAAAACCTGCAATATCATTTGAATAGTAAAGAGGCACAATTTGTCCCATCATGGCAACATGTTCATGATTGTGAAAATTCCTTGCCTTATCCATGAAATTTTCGATTGTTACATGAATGTTATCCAAAAGCTCAAAGAAACGTGAGACTGCTAGGTCAGACTTCCCAAGCTCAAAGCGAGATAACTGAGAAGTTGAACAGGAGTCCCCTGCCGCCTCCTTTAAAGAATAATTTCCACTTGTCCGAAATTCACGAAATACTTTTCCAAGATGTTCCATCTTTACACCTGCTCTGATAATTCTTCCCATTCAAGCATCGCTTCTTCCTGACGGTGGCTAATTTTGTCCAGCTCAGTCTGTAATTCCATCAGTTTGTCGGCATCGTTTGTTTCCAACATTTGTTCAGAAATGACTTGACTTTGACTTTCTAGCTCTTCAATTTCAGCTTCTAGACTTTCGATTTGTCGCATGAGTTTGCGAACTTCTTTTTGACTTTCTTTCTGGGCCTGATAATCATTGACTGAACTTACTTCATTTGCTTGATTGTTAGTTGAAGCTTCTTCAGCCTGAGTCATTTCTACTTCTGCTTTCTTCTCAACATAGTAGTCATAATCTCCCAAGTAAAGAGTCGAGCCATTCTCAGACAATTCCAGTACATGAGTTGCCACACGATTGATAAAGTAACGGTCGTGGCTGACAAAGAGAAGAGTTCCATCAAAGTCAATCAAGGCATTTTCTAGCACTTCCTTGCTATCAATATCCAAGTGGTTGGTTGGCTCATCCAGGATCAGGAAGTTGTTGTTTTCCATAGATAGTTTAGCCAAAAGCAAACGAGCTTTCTCTCCACCAGACAGCATGCCGACTGATTTTTTGACATCATCTCCTGAGAAAAGGAAGGCACCTAGACGGTTACGGATTTCAACTTCTGGTGTCAGTTTAAAATCATTCCAGAGTTCATCAAGTACCGTATTACTTGGTGTCAACTTGCTTTGGGTCTGGTCATAGTAACCAACCTCAACATTGGCGCCAAAGCGCTTCTCACCCTTGATAAAAGGAATCTGGTCTACTATAGACTTGATAAAGGTTGATTTCCCAATACCGTTTGGTCCAACAATAGCAACAGCATTCATCTTACGAAGGTCTAGGTTGATAGGCTCTGACAATATTTCCCCATCATAGCCAATAGCTGCATTTTCAACAGTCAAAACGACATTTCCAGATACTTTATCAGAATGAAAGGTCATATTAGCTGACTTTTTCCCAGCTTCAGGCTTGTCCAATCGCTCCATTTTTTCCAGCTGTTTGCGACGAGATTGGGCACGTTTGGTCGTTGAAGCTCGGACTAGATTGCGATTGACAAAGTCTTCCAAAGCTGCGATTTCCTTCTGTTGCTTTTCATAGTTTTTTGCCTCAGTAGCTAGCTTTTGCTCCTTCAGCTCAACAAAACGAGAGTAATTGCCCACATAGCGATCCAAGGAATGCTTGGTCAAATCCAGCGTAATCGTCGCAACCTTATCCAAGAAATAACGGTCGTGGCTGACAATAATAAGGGCACCGCTATAGTTTACCAAGTAATTCTCTAGCCAGGCAATCGTTTCAATATCCAAGTGGTTGGTTGGCTCGTCCAAGACCAAGAGATTGGGCTTTTCAAGGAGCATTTTGGCTAGAGCCAAGCGAGTGTTTTGACCACCAGAAAGCTCGGCAATTTTCATCTGCCACATAGATTCGTCAAACTTAAATCCATTTAAAATTGCTCGAATATCAGCTTCATAGGTAAAGCCACCTGCTTGGCGGAAATTCTCAGATAAGCGATCGTAATCTGACATCAGTTTATCCAAATCATAACCAGACTTTTCACCCATCTCCAACTCCATCTGACGAAGTTGTTTTTCCGTCCGACGCAGGTCATCAAAGACATGAAGCATCTCATCGTAGATGGTATTTTCAGACTCAAAACGGCTATCTTGGGCTAGGTAAGACAGAGAAATATCTTTTTTCTTATTGATTTCTCCACTAGTTGGCTCCTCTTCTCCAACCAAAATCTTCAAAAGAGTAGACTTACCTGCACCATTTTTTCCAACAAGGGCAATCCGATCTCGTTCATCAACCTGCAGGTTGATATTATCAAAAAGAACCTCTCCTGCAAAAGAACGTTCAATTTTATTAGCTTGTAAAATAATCATAAGAGTAGTATAGCATGTTTCCCTAAGGCATTCAAGACTTGATAAACCGGCATATGTCACTACTTTTCTGAAAATTATGCTGCCGTTTTACTAAAACGCTAAAAAGTGCTATAATGTGAACGGTTAAAACAATTTACAAAAAGGAGAATTTCAATGTCTTACCAAGAAAATTACCAGAAATGGGTTGATTTTGCGGAGCTTCCTGACTACCTTCGTCAAGATTTGGAAAATATGGACGAAAAAACAAAGGAAGATGCCTTCTATACAAATCTTGAATTTGGTACTGCAGGTATGCGTGGCTTGATTGGTGCTGGTACAAACCGCATCAACATCTACGTTGTTCGCCAAGCTACTGAAGGTTTGGCTCGTTTGATTGAGTCAAAAGGTGGAAACGAAAAAGAACGTGGTGTGGCAATTGCCTACGATAGCCGTCACTTCTCACCTGAGTTTGCCTTTGAATCTGCGGCAGTTCTTGCTAAACACGGCATCAAATCTTACGTATTTGAAAGCCTCCGTCCAACTCCAGAACTATCATTTGCAGTTCGTCATCTCAACTGTTTCGCAGGTATCATGGTCACAGCCAGCCACAACCCTGCACCATTTAACGGATACAAGGTTTACGGTGAAGACGGTGGACAAATGCCTCCGCACGATGCAGACGCTTTGACTACTTATATCCGTGCAATCGAAAACCCATTTGCAGTTGAAGTTGCTGATGTGGAAGCTGAAAAAGCTTCTGGCTTAATTGAAGTTATCGGTGAAGCTGTCGATGTAGAGTACCTTAAAGAAGTCAAGGATGTTAACATTAACCCAGCCTTGATTGAAGAATTCGGTAAAGACATGAAGATTGTCTACACACCACTTCATGGTACTGGTGAAATGTTGGCTCGTCGTGCTCTTGCCCAAGCAGGATTTGACTCTGTTCAAGTCGTTGAAGCGCAAGCAACTGCTGACCCAGACTTCTCAACTGTAAAATCTCCAAACCCAGAAAGCCAAGCAGCCTTTGCCCTTGCTGAAGAACTTGGTCGTCAAGTTGGTGCAGATGTGCTTGTTGCAACTGACCCTGACGCTGACCGTGTTGGTGTTGAAGTTCTTCAAAAAGATGGTAGCTACCTCAACCTTTCAGGTAACCAAATCGGTGCTATCATGGCTAAATACATCTTGGAAGCCCACAAAAATGCTGGAACCCTTCCAGAAAATGCAGCCCTATGCAAATCTATCGTATCAACTGACTTGGTAACGAAGATTGCTGAAAGCTACGGCGCAACCATGTTCAACGTTTTGACAGGTTTCAAATTTATCGCTGAAAAAATCCAAGAATTCGAAGAAAAACACAATCACACTTACATGATGGGATTTGAAGAAAGCTTCGGTTACTTGATTAAACCATTCGTACGTGATAAAGACGCTATCCAAGCCGTTCTTGTCGTTGCTGAACTTGCTGCCTACTACCGTTCACGTGGTTTGACACTTGCTGACGGTATCGAAGAAATCTACAAAGAGTACGGCTACTACGCAGAAAAAACTATCTCTGTTACCCTTTCAGGTGTCGATGGTGCTGAACAAATCAAAGCGATTATGGCTAAATTCCGCAACAATGCTCCAAAAGAATGGAACACAACAGCTATCACTGTCGTAGAAGACTTCAAGGCTCAAACTGCTACTGCTGCTGAAGGTACTGTTACAAACTTGACAACTCCTCCAAGTGATGTGTTGAAATACACACTTGCTGACGGTTCATGGATTGCCGTTCGCCCTTCAGGTACAGAACCAAAAATCAAGTTCTACATTGCAGTTGTAGGTGAAACAAACGAAGAATCACAAGCTAAGATTGCTAATATCGAAGCAGAAATCAATGCTTTTGTAAAATAAGGCCCTATAAAAGATGAGACCAACCAATCTCATCTTTTTTTCGTATCAAATCTAAGCAATTTTAGAAACTTTATGGCATACTAGACATATCAATGAAAGCGAGGTAATCTCATGGAACAATTTTTAGATAACATCAAAGACCTTGAAGTCACTACAGTTGCGCGTGCGCAAGAAGCTCTTGATAAGAAAGAAACTGCAACCTTCTTTATCGGTCGCAAAACTTGCCCTTACTGCCGTAAATTTGCTGGTACCTTGGCAGGTGTCGTAGCTGAAACTAAAGCCCACATCTACTTTATCAACAGTGAAGAACCAAGCCAACTCAATGAGTTGCAAGAATTCCGCTCACGCTATGGAATCCCAACTGTACCAGGCTTCGTTCACATTGCAGATGGACAAATCAATGTCCGTTGTGACTCTTCAATGTCAGAACAAGAAATCAAAGAATTTGCAGGATTGTAAAAGATATAAAAAAGAAGGTTGGGCAAAAACCCACTTCTAACTATCAAAAAAACGAGCATTTCCGTAGTTGGAGATACTCGTTTTTTTATGTGACTATTAGTTCCTCTCGCTCCGATAGGTACGAGACAAGTCATAACAACCCATTAGACGGGTGGTCATGATTTAGAAGCTAGTTTTTGCCGAGCCTCTTTTCGTTAAAAATAAATGAAAACCGACAACCACTGTCCATCTGTGCTTAGTTTCATCTCTAAACCAAGAAGATGGCATAATTCCTCAGTGATATAAAGACCTAAACCAGAGGATTCTTCCGTATCAGATAGATTTTCAGAATAAAAACGGTTGCTGAGATTTTCTATTTTTTTGATGGGCTGTTTGACAAGGTTTGCAATCTCTAGGACAAGCTGTTCCTTTTCCTTTCTCAAAGATAGACGTGCTTCTTCCTTGCCATGTTTGAGGACATTCCCAAGCAGATTTTGTAAAATTCGATCCAGTAAGTCTTCATCAGTCCTTATTTTCAAACCAGCTTCGACCTTAAAATCAAGCGTGATATTTGCCGCCTGAAAAACATCATAATAAGCAAGAGTCTTCTTGGTGATAAAAGTTGAAAGCTCCACTTCTTCCAGTTTCGGTTTGACAGCTCCTTCCATCAAACGACGATATTCTAGGAGAGCCTCCAAACGTTTGGAAACTAAATCAAGATGCTGGGCTATTTTTTGTAAGGTTTCTGCTTTGTTCTCAGGAGACTTTATCAATTGTTGGGTGTAGCCTGAAGCGATGGTCAGAGGGGTCCGAATATCATGGGCGATATTGCTGATGGCCATATCCAGAGTCTGCTTTTCCCTTTTCATAACCAACCGAGATTGTTCTACTTCCTGAAATAGATTTTCAATCTGCTGGTAGAGATGTAAAAAATGTTTGGAAAAAATGCTGACTCCGACTCTTTTCATACTCCCCGTAAGAATCTTGTCTTCGATTTGTTGACTCAAGTTTTTAAGTGCTAGGTGGTAGCGAATCAAGGAAATCGATAAAATAAGTAGGAGTACCAGTAGAACAAAGATTATCATGTAGGTCATTGCTTGTCTCCTTTTAATCTTACCCCAACTCCCCAGATGGTTTCAATATATTCTTGATTTGGGTCAAGCTGGTTTAATTTTTTACGAAGATTACTCAAATGCGTATTGAGGGTATTATCTCCAGGTAGATAGCTCTCCTCCCAGACCAATTCATAAAGCTCTTCTTTTGTAAAAATTTTCTTAGGGTGTTTAAGGAGAGTTTGGAGAATCAAGCATTCTTTCTTGGCAAGGCGAATCGTTTCCTGACTATTTTTGATTTCAAAACTTTCTGCATCAAACTGGATATTTTTCAAGTTTTGTGGCAGATGTTCAGTTTTTACTATTTCCATAGGCTGTTTTTCTACACTTTGGCGTAACTGAACAGTAACTCTGGCAAAGACTTCGTCCAAATCAAAAGGTTTCACTATGTAATCATTGGCACCGTCTAAGAGGTATTGGCTGATTAACTTCTTATCGCTCAAGGCTGTCAGCATAATGACTGGAGTTTGACTTTCTTCCCTAATGGCTTTTAAAACCTGATCCCCATTTTTCCCAGGAAGCATGATATCTAGCAAAACTAGGTCAATTCCACCTTGGTCAAAACGCATGATTCCTTCTGTACCAGAAAAGGCTTGAATCACCTCATGCTCCTCAGTAAGAAGTGTTCGTAAAATTTCTTGAATGTCACTATTGTCTTCAATAACCAATATTCTAGCCATAAATACCAACCTTTCTGCAACTATTATACCACACCTCAGACAGCAGTCCAAAATAACAGATAACTAATCACCGTCCATAACCCACCAAAAGCCCAATTCGGGGCTTTTAATTTTACCCTTGACCCTTTAACCTAAAGGAAAATCAGATGGAAACATTCAAAAGCGACTACGAAGCTTGTGAGTTTGAGACGCAGTTCCCAGGCCCACAAAATCTCGAAGAACAGATTCGTGAAATATACAACTCAGAAGATGAAAACTCCGAAACGGATGAAGTTCTTTCGCAAATAGTAAAACAAATCGGCGGAATATCCACCTTGGAACGGCAAAATCTGACAGCCAAGATTTTCACGATGTGTCGGTCTGGAAACTACGTGAACTGTTGAGAGTTAGCTATGAACTCGGAAAGTTTCATGCTCAAAACAAAGCCGCCACACCAGCCTTCGAAAAGGTGCAAGAAGTTTACCGCCAAACCTGACTAGAGATCGAAATTGGCAACACTGTAGAATTTGGGATATTTTCGAATTTCGACCTTGATTATAAAGGTATTTTCAAAGAAGAAAACTTCAAAGTTCGGCACAAATTAAGTGGCGGACAAACACTCGAATACACCTTCCAGTTCAAAAATTTCGAAACAGCACAGAATCTTTACCATCAACTTGACGATGCAGATGATTTCAACTTTAGGATTTTGCTAAACCATCTCAATGAACAAGAAGTTGAAATTGTAGGCAGAACCATTAATTAGCCAGCACATCAATTTATAACCCAACCAAAAACACGCCCTAAAAGCGTGTTTTTGCGTGCTGTTCAGTTGTTTCGATTATTTTTCCGCAGACCGCAATCCCATATTCCAAACATACAACATTTCACGGTTTAACAAATTGACCCAGAAATTAAAATCATCTTGCTTTTCCGCACGGCAAGATTTTTCGAAATACAGCTCTGTCTGTTTTGCATCCGCAAAAGAACACTCATAAAATATGTTGTCTTCTGGCGTGAGTGGAACCAAAATTTCGAAACGCTCTTGATTGAATAATTCCGCCATCCCTCGAAACGGCGTCACCGTTCGCTGTTCGAGTTCTGGGGGTTGGCTGAATTTCATTTTCGAAATTCTTGTTTTGGTTGAACTTTTCCATAACATTGTCTCCTATAATTTATTTACAACAGTTATCTTACCCCAAAATTTCGCTGGTAATTTTCAACTTTTGAACCCTCAACTCATCCGCCAACATTTCCATTTCATTCTCGGTTTTGGCGTTTGCCATAGCTTCAAAAAGGTTTAACATATTAGACAGAAGTGTTTCGAATTCGAAAAACAGTTCCCACGTATTCCAAATTTTAACTCGGTAGCTTATGCGAAAAACAATTCTGCAGTTTTCTGTAAAAGTGTTTTCTTCTAGAAGGCGTGGCAATTCCATCAACTTGGCGACTTCACTCCATTCGATAATTTTGCCCTCTGAAAGATTTTCATTTTCGTATTGGTTGATAAAAAAGTCGACGAATGTTCAGCATGAAGAAAAAGCAGAAACCTTAATGTGGTTCCTGCTTAAATTTATGAGAGTTCTCTCGGCCGACTTCGATTATTAAATCAGTTCAAAGCTGACGAAAAGAAAGAAGAATACGCAGTAAGTCACCTGATGGTTTGCTTGAAAGATAGCGTTGTGTCGGGCGTTGTCGCTCATTCTCAAACCACTCGGAGCGAATGGCGGTGCGAAAGTTATTTTTTGTAATATGAGACACTAGCTTCAGGTATGAAATATAGGTTTCTTTTAGCTCGAGTACATGCAACATAGAATTTTGATTTAGTAGAAGGTGCTAGCTCTAAAAGAGGTTGCTTATGAAAAGAGTCAAGTGTTTTTTTATTTAAAACAATGCACACATCTAAAAATTCTCCTCCTTTACTCTCTCCCCAATTCTGACTGAAGCATTTATAAGTGGAGGAATTTTGGTAAAATAACTTTAAAATGGCGTCATTCTCCATAATTTCTTTGATAGCAGCATTATCATCAAAACACTCTACAATGCTACCCACCTCTTCCGAACAAGAGCGGATAGATACACTTAATCTTGACGAGATAAAGTTACAGACAACAGTCGGACATCTATGGCTATGAGATAAAGTATCTGTATCAATTTCGAACCCAGCCTTAGAAATCTCTCCTAGCCACCTGTCTATATCTGAATGAATTCCTTTTCCTGTGTTCCCTCTTTTTGATGTACTGAATGTTTTTTGATAAAAATCCCCTAAAAGAAATACATCGGCTTTTAGCTCCGACAAACTAAGCATCCATTTGAAGTCGTCAGACTCAAAATCTTGACATTCATCGATAAATACATAATCAAAAAATTTATCAATTCTATCCAGATAACTATTATCGAATGTAACATTCTTTCTGTTTATAGTCAACTCTCCCTTTAGTAGAGAGTTTGAGAGTTGATTGTGAATAATTCGTCCATCTTTGCTTACGGAACTATTATCAAATTGGTTCGTTTTTTGGTAATCAAAAATGATTCCCTTTGGTCGTCTACCTAAGTAAGGAACTAGACAAAAATTATAGAGAAATTCGAATACTCCAAAAATATGAGTATTTTCTGGAATGTTCCCATACTTCTCACAAAGTCTATCTTTTAGAACTTCCTGATTATTTTCTGTATATGTTATAATCAGATTCCGTTTTTCAGGTTGTACTTTTTCAATTATCGTTCTTGTTTTTCCGCTTCCAGCAACCGCATGAATTAATCGTTTTTCACCCATTCTATAGCCTCTTTAATATAATCTGGAATATTGAATGATTCCTGTAATGAATCATTATCATTAAATTTTGTTAATAGTCTGAGCGCAAACTCTGCTTTTTCTCGAAGCATAAATTCTTGAATGTTATCAGTAAGGGCGATGCCTAAAGAATCTATTAAATCTGAATTTTTATTATATAGACACACCTCAAACGTACGGTTGAGGTCGATGCTGTCAGAGAACACCTTAATGTTGTCATAACTATCATACTCCGAATACCTATCCAGCACTTTCGATTGATAGTCACCATCATTATCTGTAATTACTGCAACTTTTTTATCACTAAAACCTTTTGTGATTTCTAAATATCTCTTAAAGCTTAAGCCGTCGACAGAGATAATAGCTACATCGCAATTCGACGCATCCTCAGAGTGAATAATTTCGAAAAACTTTTCCATCAAAATATACTCAGCGTTTCCTTCTACTAAGATAACTTTTTTAGACAGAATAAAATTCAAAAGATTTTGGTTTGTTGATTTTTTGAAAAATTTAACTGTATCAGGGCTTAAATCAGTAACTTTCGAAGTCTGACCCTCGTTAACAAATATTAAATTGTCAACGCCAAGTCTTGAGGTTATTATATTTGAGTGTGTACCGATAAATACCTGAACATTCGTATCCTCGCTTAGTGTATTTACTAGTTTTTGTAAATTTAGGTAGCTCAAATGATTTTCAGGTTCTTCAATCAATAATATTTTAACCCTATCTTTTAAAGATTTATAAGAGTTTTCTACACCCAGTAGCACCTTTTCGCCTTGACCGAGATTTTTAATATCCACTCCGTTTTTTGCAGCAGAAATAGTGTCTCTGAAAGTTCTCTCAGATTCTTCGAAGTGTAGCGTAAATTCCGAATCCACTGACTCTATTAAATTATCATCTCGTAGAGCGTTTATAAATGAAAGTGAGGATTCTCTATATTTATTATTAACCTTAGCTCGATTCGTTTCATTAATAGAGCTCAAATAGACCTCATCAATTCTTTTCCGAGTTTCTTGATTTGTATCTATCAAGCTTGTGTTAACGGTACTATACAAAAATTTGAACGGCTTAGAGTGAGAAAAGTACGACTCTCCAGCAAACGTCAAAAACTCAACTTTGTAAAATTCATACGGAAAGACGTTCCAAGCGTTGCCCGTTAGAATTTCCTGAATTTCTTGACGGTAATCAGAATTGGGAGTGATTTTCAGACAAATTCCATACGCCTTTATCTTTTTTGAATTATGAACGCCTTCAATTTTGTAATTTGCTGCTATTTCTGGATTATTCTCATCAAAATATAACTCAATAAAGGTCTCTGGAAGTTGTTTAAAATTCCCTTTTTCGGCTAAAAATTTCGAAACAGCTGTTGAGTTCATTAGACTAGCAAAGCTAACTTTTTCAATTTGAGAATGACTACCGCTTAACACTAGTCCAATGGCTTGGAGAAGCGTTGATTTTCCTGCGCCATTTTCGCCGATAAAAATATTTTTACCGCCATTGCATAAAATTTCCGTAGAAGTAAATCGTTTGAAATTTTGTAGAACAATCCTTGAAATCATATAACTATCTCACCCATTATTTACAATCCTCTCAACGCTTCCTTCACCAACTCCTCGCTCACCGCATGATTATAAAACGGCAAGCCAATGATACGGTAACGATCGTCATCCACCAGGGTTCTAGCTTTATCTCGTTCAGATATTTGTCGAAGGAATTTCTGTTTCCAGCCTTCCTTGCTATTCTCAAAAGTATTGTCGCTATCTAAGAACTGTCCACCCTTTGGTTCGATAAAAATCTGCCATGAGACGTTACCCGTTTTCTTATCATTCGCAAACATCAGAAAGTCTGGCTCGAAAGCACGCCCATCTTCAAAGTTATAAATCTTAACAGCTTTTTCATTGCGAAGTAGGTAAATATCTTCCCACTTTTCTTCCAAGTCTGCCATCAGCTCCTTAATAACTCGAACTAGCATCTTTTCTTCGTCAGTTCCAAAGTTGTCATTATAAGCATACCAATCAAAAGTATCCAAATCTTCGAAATACTGGGTTTCTGTGCGGTTTTTCTGAGACAATCCGAACTCTGCATCGCTTTGCTGATTAACTGTGAATTTCCGCTTGATATTCTCTTCAAACAAATCTTGAATCTTATAAGCCGTAAACTCATTTGAGCCATAAAATCGTTCTTCAAGTGCCACCAAGTCTTTTTCGATATAGTGTAAGAGTTTTTCAACGATAAAAAGTTTGTGTTCTTGACTCAGTTTATCAACCGACTTTTTGTCTCCTTCGATAATCAAGTCAATGTTTTGTAACATCGTGATAAAACCATCAAGGCTTGCCAAACCAGGAAATACCTTTATGAGGTTTTCGAAGGTATAGGCTTTATTTCGATTGATGGCAGCTCGAACAATATGTGGTTCAATCTTCTTGCCAAACTTGTACGGCAAGCTAACGATATTTTCTGACACTAAAGCAAAATCATCTCCCTCAAAAGCACTAATATCACGGCTGGACTGCGTTGGCAAGCTCACCTCAAAACGAGTCGGAATGATGGAATCATCCAAGAAAGATAGCTGCTGCTTTTCAACCAGCTCTTTTCGACTTAAACGCTTATTCATCCAAACAAGCCCGTCCGTATAAGTGCGAGTTTTCTTAAAACTGTCTTTCAGTCGCAGTTCACGCTCTACCAAATTTTGGTCATCGTAAATACCAGACTCACGCAGGCCTTGCTTGAGTTCGGAAATGTAGCTTGGATTGTTAGCAGAGTGATAGTGAAGTTGTTCAATGACACGCAGTTCATGAAGCTCATTTTCATCGAATTTTCGAGTGAATTTCTCATCTAGATTGTCGCCAAAGACAAATGGATAATAGCGAGCGCCACGCCCAATCAATTGCTTTTCGGCGTTAGTCGTTGAACCCGCCACAAAGCCATTCTTGGTTACTTTCCCATCACGAGTGTCATAGAGACGGACAATATCGAAGAGATTCAGTACGTCCCAGCCCTCGTTGAGCATATCTACAGCAAAAATCGCTCGAATCTCATTTTCAGGATTTTCAAGTGTATTCAATTCCAGCAAGCTATTGCTAGTTTTATTTTTCCCATCAATCAAGAGCAGGCGTTCGAGACGAAAATCTTCTTGTAGCTCTGCTATCAAATCTTGGTCTGATAACCCTGATTGATCAAAAAAGTCAAAAGCTTGTTTCAAAATGCCATCTTGGACTAACTCACGCTGAGCGACAATTTGTTGAACACTTAGATTTGTCAGCAAATCCAAAAAACTATCCAGATTCCCCTTGCTCTCTGCAATCTTCTGTGATTTGAACATGACCAGAGGTTTCAAGTTGATGCCGTTTTTTAGAGCGATTTTCTTTCGGAACTGGCTAATGAGAATAGCTTGAAGCATACGTGCCGACGCATCACTATCCACCAGATGAAAAAGAACATCCTTGGAATACTTGTCCAAACGAAACTCTTTCAGGTCGTACTTATAAAGCAAATGCTTTTCGTACTTCTGGGCAATGTCCTTATTGCTCAAGTCAATGGTCGCCGTAAATTCTAATAGGCTAGACTTTTTAGCCGTCTTCTGAATGTTTTCAATAGTTGATGTCCAGCTGGTGTTATCCTTTTTCTCGCCAGCGTTTAGCCCTGCGTTAAGGTGGTGAGCTTCGTCGGCTAAAAGCACAACTGAAATATCTTCGAACTGCTCATAAGACAAGCGATTTTCTCTAGGTGTATTTAAATCTTGGTGGAGCTTTTGAATAGTCGTAAAGACAATGTTAATAGCATTCGGATTACTATCCGAAAAATCGGTTACCTCTCGTACAGGCACAACTTGATTATTGAGCACGATTTTCTCTGCAAAGAGATACTTGCTTGCTCCAGCTGTCAAAAAGTTATCACGGGTTTTCGTCAAGATATTCTCATTATTTACAAAGAAAATGAAGTTGCGCTCCCCCTGTTGATATTTTTCAAGAATGAGACTGGCCATAAGAAGAGTCTTGCCCGATCCTGTCGCCATATTGTAGAGGACATGCTCGGGACTCAAGCGATTTTTGGTATCTTCCTTGTAATGTAAATACCGCCCCAAGGCTTCCTTCTGGTAGGCACGAAGAGGGTATTTGAGATTTTTCTCAAGTTCAGTTGGAACATTTTCCTTGAAGTCAATAAAACCATTTGCACTTGCCATGTTATAGATTTCGTATAGAAATTCCATGATTACTCCTCCCCGTAAAAGGCTCGGTTAAGAGCTTTTTCTTGTGAAGAGATAGCAAAGCTACTATCCTCTATATCACTATAATTAACATAAAGGTTATTATTATCGATAAGTTCTGACAAGACCTGCTTTTGTTCTGCCAAACTCAACTCTTTAAACTCAGCTTCTTTCAATTTTTTAGGGTCAACACGGTAAGAAAGGAAGGATGACGTTTTTGCCTTATTGAATAATTCAAGCAATTCCTCGGTCGTGGTTGCTTTCAAAATCGACTCTTTAAAATCTTGAGCATCATTTTTCAATTCTGCATAAACGAATGAACCACCGCCTTGCCAGTTGACATCTTTGGAAACGCCTGTCGAATCTCCTCGAATAACATTGTTTAAACGTGTAACGATTTTATCTTCGATATAATCCATTTGTTCGATACTAATATACTGTCTTTTCATTTTATGTGCAGTAGCAGCAGTCGAACCTGAACCACCGAAGAAATCTAAAATGATATCCCCCTCACGGGTTGTATAATCTAGTAGCGTTTTCAATAGTTTTTCAGGTTTCTTTCCACTATTCAGTGCTACACCTCCCTCATGGCGAATATTGCCATAGTCCCCTGCAAAATCAGCAAAGTTAACAATCGGCAACAATTTTACCGCCTCTCCATTCAAAATTTGTTCTTTTCGCTCCAGTGGCATTCCTGAAAACATCTTTCCACGAGATGCCCCTGCTTTTTGAGGATTGGTATAGTATCTGTACCCTAAACCATCATCACCACGTCCATAAATCTTATACAGTGCACCATTACCATCTATGTCAACACGAGGTTCGACAATAGATTGATAGACTTGACCATAACTCATCTTTGAATAAATAGAGCCCGAAATCCACGTTTCTTTTAAGGCATTCATATTCGGCTCCACTTCTTTAAGACTCCATTGCCCTTTCTCGAATATCTCAACCTTATTACCAGCAATTTCCTCCATTCTACCTGACTCTAATTCTTGAATTTGCCACATAAACTTATCATCGGTATATGGAACGGTAGGTTGTATAGCTTCAAACTGAGTTGCGTCTTTAGCATACATAAGGGTATATTCAATCAACGGCTTAAATGACATTGTTTCTGTTGCAATGGCCTTATCAGCATATCGAACTTGAAAGTTAAATTGAGTTAAGAAGTTTTCTTTTCCAAATATTTCATCCATCAAAACTCTGAGATAGGCTTGTTCTTTATCGTCAATCGAAACATATATTGCCCCCTCTTTCGACAATAATTCCCTAGCAACTTCAAGTCGGTTTTTCATAAAAGTCAACCAAGTTGAATGATTAAAACTGTCATTATACCCAAAACTATCACTGCCTGTATTATAAGGAGGGTCAATATAAATCAACTTGATTTTGCCAGCAAAACGCTTTTTCAAACTATGTAGAGCAATGAGATTATTCCCCTTAATAATCAGGTTGTCCGTGTCTTTAAACTCTGTCGCCTCATGCTCGCCATCGGCGTCAAATCGTTTAAAATTGGTTAGCACTTTATCATCCAACAGGCGATTGATTTCCGTTGGCGCAAGGGTTTCGTTAAAGAAAATCTCCTGACGTTTGGCATCGTTCTTGATCTGCCCGCCTTCTAATACACAGTCTTTATAAGGAAAATTGAGGACAACTTCATTATTTTCTGACAAGTAGCGATTATCACTAGTCGCAAGCCCAATCTTGGTCTTGTATGTCGTAAAGCTATCAGGCAAAAACTCCTTATTATTGAGGAACTGCAGAAAAGTATCTTTTTTGAAAACCAAGATACCTTCTTTAAGTATGCTGAAAAAGTGGTTTGAAATAGTAGGCTCACTCATCAAAAGATTGAGTAACATAGAATCATACTGTCTTGCCAGTTCTGCCAGTTTATTCTTGTTTAGTGCGCCCTCTACTAAAAATTCTTCCTTCTGCGATAGTAGTCGCTCTAGCTCTTGCTTCATAACCTTGGTCATCCTCTCAACTTTTTTCATAAAAGGAGCTAATAGAATTCCTTAGTTATATTTATAACTAAGAAAGAGAGCTCTCTTCGGATTTATATTTTAGCTATATTATAGCATATTGAAGGCAATTTTTTGAGCTTGAATTGTCAAATTAAGTGTACAATTTTATCATAAAATACTTCATAAGGAGTTTTCCAGTTAAGACATTCCCTTGATCTATGATTTAATTTATCCTCCCACTCTTGAATGACGGTCTCCTCCACATCTGTCAAATCACTTCCTTTAGGAAAGTATTCTCGTAATAAGCCATTTGTATTTTCATTTGTTCCACGCTGCCATGGGGCATGAGGGTCCGGAAAATAAACCTCCACTTGGAGTTTATCCGCCGAAGACGCTAACGAAGGAGAAAGCAATTCCATCTCTAGCCAAAAGCAAATTTTAGCTCCGGTTGTGGAACGTGAAGGTTTAATCAATCCGTACTTCTTTCTGGACGATGGATTTTCGGGTTCGAATTCTCAACGCCCAGACTTTCAAAAGGCTTTAAACCTTGTCGAGTCTGGCAGTTGCAAATTTTGTAGTAAAAGATTTAAGCCGTCTCAGTTGAGACTACCTCTTATCTGGGCAGTTCACTGAAATTACTTTCCCGTCCAAAAAATATCCGCTTTATTTCCTTAAATGAAAATCTGGATAGCTCGAAACGCAATTCGCAAGACGCATATTTGACTCCGCTTGTTTCACTTTTTAATAACTGGTATAGCTTGCAGTGTAGCGAAAAAATAAAGCTCTCCAAGTACACCAAAGCTAAGACTGGCGAAAAGATTGGTTGGATTGCCCTGTACGGCTATCTCAACAATCCAGGCAACCGTAAAGAGTGGCTAGTGGACGAATATGCTAGTCAAATTGTGAAGCGAATTTTTGAAGAATACCTCTCAGGAAAGCCTTTGGTAGAAATTGCAAGAGGATTAAGGAAGGATAAAATTCTGACTCCAGCCAACTACGAGAAAAAACTCGGGATTTCAAATTATCGCATTTTAGAAAGTGACCCTTATTTTTGGAAAAATCAGATGATCTATCAGATTCTCGAAAAAGAGGAATACACTGGAGCGACTATCAATCTCATGACAGCCAAGATTTCTTACAAACAGTGGAATGATCGGCTACGACCTCGAGAGGATTGGTTGATTTTTCCAGACAGGCATGAGGCGATTAATTCGAAAGAAGATTTTGCTTTAACAAGAAAAATGCTTGGACATAAACGCATTCAACCGAGGCATAACTGGAAAGATAAATCTGGGCATGAAAATATTTTCACTGGTCTCGTCTTTTGTGAAAATGGACATAAGTTGAGCTTTTGTCCGCAACAAAAAGATGATGTCAATCTAGACCACTACAAGTGCCACTACTACTATCGAGTAGGTGATACTTGTTCAGGCTCCCACTATCTTCGAAAGGAAATTTTATAGGAGCTAATTTTAAATGAGTTTCAGCAACTGGTCTCTGCCATCCATTTCGATGAAGAAAAGTTGCTCGAGGAATTAAAATCTCGCTTCGATATTCGAGAAAACAAGAAACAAAATAGCTTACAGAAACAACTAAAGCAAGCTCAAAACGTTACACAGAGACTGACATAATCCTGCAGAAACTCTATGAAAAGCAACTTCTTAACGGTATAAGCGATGAGCGATTTCAGAAATTAGCAGACAATTATGAATCCGAACAAACTGAACTCAATCAGCAAATTAAGGAACTCCAAACTATTTTAACTAATCAGATAGAGTCCACAGAAAATATAGACAGATTTATGCGAATTATTCGCCAGTATACCAACGTCGAAACGATATCAACACAGTTAGTAAACGAGTTAATCGACAAAATTGTTGTCCACCAGCCAACTGGACTAGGTAAAAATCGTCAAGTGCCAATCGAGCTACATTACCGCTTTATCGGCGAAATATAAAAGGAGCGAGCAAAAAGCAGTTCGCTCCACAATTTAACAGATTGGACTGCTGGGGGAGGTGTGGATATTATAGCATATTTTATTGATAAAGCTTAAACAGAAAAGCTCCTCGCATAAAATCGCGAGAAAGCCTTAGAGAGTTAAAATACAAAATCTACTTGCTAGATGACATAGTATTTTTCTGTTGCTAATAAGAAGTTATACTCAATGAATCTCTCATTCCTCCCCTACTAGTCCGTAATCCGTTGATACATTTCTGGTCTTCTATCTCTAAAGAGACCCCAGTTCAGGCGTTCGCTTGCTCCCTTGTCAAGGTCATAAGTGGCTAACAGAACAGCTTCGCTTTGTCTTTCAGCTCGCTCTAGAATAGCTCCTGTTTCATCCGTCATAAAGGACGAGCCGTAGAAGTCAAGACTGGAACTCTGTCCACCATTTTCCTCGCTAGGAGTTACTTCTTCCAAACCGTAACGATTGGCTGCAATAACTGGAACAATATTTGCTGCTGCATGTCCTTGCATGGTACGTTGCCAGTGCCCACAACTGTCCGTATCTAGGATAGGCTCAGAGCCAATAGCTGTTGGATAAAAGAGCAATTCTGCTCCATTTAACGCAAGACAACGGGCTGTTTCAGGGAACCATTGATCCCAACAGATACCAATACCAATCTTAGCATAGCGAGTATCCCATACCTTGAAGCCTGTGTTACCAGGTGTGAAATAAAACTTTTCTTGATAGTAATGGTCATCTGGTATGTGAGTTTTTCGATAAACGCCCAGCACTTCCCCATCTGCATCAATGACAGCGATAGAGTTATACAAAACATTGCCATCTTTTTCATAGAAACTGATTGGTAAAACAACTTGCAACTCCTTAGCAATCTCCTTAAAATGCTGAATAGCGGTATTTTCTGCCACCGACTGAGCATACTGGTAGTAGTCATACTGACGCTCCTGACAGAAATAGGGACGTTCAAACAATTCGGGCAAGAGAATAATATGAGCTCCTTGATCAGCAGCTTGTCGAACTAAACGTTCAGCTGTTTGAATATTCGTTTCAACATCCTTAGCACATTGCATCTGAATGGCTGCAACTCTTACATTTCTCATCTTTTTCTCCTATTCTGGGATTTGTTGGGTGATACAGTGGATATTGCCACCGCCTAAGAGAATATCTCTGGCTGGTATTCCGACAACTTTACGGTCTGGGAAACACTTGCCGAGGATCTCCAAGGCCACTTGGTCATTTTTATCTTGAAACTGGGGAACCAAGACTGCCTTGTTAGCAATATAGAAATTGACGTAGGAAGCAGCAAGTCTTTCACCTGCGTATCGCTCTTCTTCACCTTCTTCGTAGGAATAGCCTGGTAGGTCTTCTTCTGTCACAACTTGTCGAACTGCAGGGATAGGCAATTTATGAATAGTGAAGGGACGACCTTTTGCATCTGTTTCCTGTTCTAAGAGTTCGAGATCTGCTTTTGACATGGCATACTGGGGATCGTTTTGATCATCTGTCCAAGCCAAAACAAGCTCTGCAGGACCAACAAAGGCAGCAACATTGTCGACATGTTCATTGGTTTCGTCCTGATAAATACCATAAGGAAGCCAGATAACTTTTTCGGCAGCAAGGCTCTCTAGTAAGGTCTTTTCAATATCTTCTTTAGTCAGGTGAGGATTGCGGCCAGGACTAAGCAAGCAACTTTCAGTCACGAGAATCGTTCCTTGACCATCGCTATGTATCGCTCCGCCTTCTAGGACAAAAGGTTTGGCATCATAAACAGGCATTTCCAAGGCCTCAGCAAAACGACTAGCTACTTGGTCATCATCTTCATAATCTTGATAAAGACCATCTACAGCTCCGCCCCAAGCATTGAAAGCCCAATCGACAGCCAATTTCTCTCTTTTATCATTGACGAGAATGGTTGGGCCTGTATCTCGAGCCCAGGCATCATTGGTCGGAATATCTAAATAAACAACGCTATCTCCAAGGTAGTCTTGGGCTTCAGCTAAGTAATTTTGCTCTACCAAAAGATAGACTCTTTCCCCTTCTGCTATGGTTTTGATAATCTGGCTAAAAGCCTTCTTGGCTGCCTTACCTTGATAAGGCCAAGATCCTGGTCGAGTTGGCCAAATCATCAAGGTACCATGGTGGGCGTCATATTCTGCTGGCATGCGATAGCCTAATTTTTTTGGCGTTTCTATCATGATAATCTCCCTTTAAAGTCTTGATAACCAAAAGTTTTGACCAAATCACAATCTCCATTCTTATCCATGATATAGAGGCTTGGGAGCCCAATACCGTTGAAGGTATTATTTTTGACAAAGGAATAAATAGCCATATCTTCAAAATAAAGTCTGTCTCCGATTTGGACTGGATTTTCAAAACTATAATCGCCGATCACATCACCCGTCAGGCAGGTATTGGAAGAAAGTCTATAGGTATGGGCTTTTTCCTGTGCCTCAAAGCCATTTCTCAAAGGTGGACGATAGGGCATCTCAAGTACATCAGGCATATGGCAGGTCGCGGAGGCATCTAAAACCAAAATCTCCATACCGTTTTCGACAATATCCAAAACCTCAGTTGCTAGATAACCCGCATTGAGCGCAATAGCTTCACCTGGCTCGATATAGATTTCAAGATTATAAGTTTCTCGGATACGCTTGATTTCTGAAATCAACAAGTCCACATCGTAGCCTTCTCTTGTGATGTGGTGTCCGCCACCCATATTGAGCCATTTAACTTGATGTAAGTACGAGCTGAACTGAGCTTCTACAGCTTTCAAAGTTGTCTCTAAATCATCCGCTCCCTGCTCGCAAAGGGTATGAAAATGAAGTCCATCAACCAAATCTAACAAATCACTTGGTATCTTGTCTGAAGTCACTCCAAAACGGGAGCCAGGTGCACAAGGGTCATAGAGCGCATGGTCACCCTGCGTTGAACACTGAGGGTTTAGGCGCAAGCCTACACTGATACCAGCTTCCCGACAACGAACCCCATGCTTACGCAACTGCCTCTCAGAGTTAAAAACAATATGATCCGATATTTGCAGTAGCTCTTCCATATCTGATTCCTTGAAAGCTGGCGCAAAGACATGGACTTCTCCTTGAAACTCCTCTCTAGCTAGCTTGGCCTCATAGAGACCACTTGCTGTCGTACCAGATAGGTACTGGCTAATCAAGGGATAGGTTTTGTAGAGGGAATAAGCCTTTTGGGCAAGTAAAACCTTGCAGCCAGCTTTTTCTTGTACATATTGTAGAATGCGGCAGTTGGCTTCTAACTTGGCTAAGTCAATAACATAGGCTGGTGTTGGTACTTGTTCTAGCTTCATTAGTCCACCATTTGTGGATTTTCAACCACAACCCATGGCAAACCGTATTTATTTAAAGTATCCATGAATGGATCTGGATCCAACTCTTCAAGGTTATAAACTCCAGGCTGTTTCCAAGTACCGTTCATAACCAATTTTGTCCCAATCATGGCTGGAACGCCTGTCGTGTAAGAAATAGCTTGCGAACCAACCTCTGCGTAACATTCCTGATGGTCACAAACATTGTAGATGTAGATGGTCTTTTCAACTCCATCTTTGACACCTGTAAAGATACAACCGATATTGGTTTTACCAACAGTGCGTGGGCCAAGGCTAGCAGGATCTGGAAGCAAGGCTTTCAAAAATTGGATTGGAACAATTTCTTGGCCGTTAAAGTTAATGGTATCAGTACGAAGGAGCCCTACATTTTCCAAACATTTCATGTGCGTCAAGTATGATTGACCAAAAGTCATAAAGAAACGAATGCGTTTGACACCTGGAATGTTCTTGGCCAATGATTCGATTTCTTCGTGGTGAAGGAGATACATGTCTTTTTGCCCAACCTGTGGGAAATCGTACTCACGCTTGATAGACATGGCTTCAACTTCTATCCATTTTCCATCTTCCCAGTAAGAACCTGGTGCAGAAACCTCGCGTAGATTGATTTCTGGGTTAAAGTTTGTTGCAAACGGATAACCGTGGTCACCACCATTACAGTCTAAAATGTCGATATAGTGGATTTCATCAAAATAGTGTTTGAGAGCATAGGCTGAAAAGACACTAGTCACACCTGGGTCAAAACCAGATCCAAGCAGAGCAGTCAAGCCTGCCTCTTTGAATTTCTCCTGATAATCCCATTGCCATGAGTAGTCAAAGTAGGCTGTAAAACCAAGTTCCTTACAACGTTTCTCATAGATAGCACGCCATTCAGGGTCTTCTGTGTCTTCTGCTTCGTAGTTGGCTGTATCGATATAGTGAACACCTGTTGCCAAACAAGCGTCCATAATGGTTAAATCTTGATATGGTAAAGCTACGTTCAAAACAGCTTCTGGTTTGTAGCTTTCAATCAGGGCAATTACTTCTTCAACCTTATCAGCATCAAGAGCTGCTGTCTCAATCTTTGTACTTGTTTTACCTTCTAGCTTCGCTTTCAAGTCATCGCATTTTGACTTGGTACGGCTAGCAATCATAATCTCTGTAAAGGTTTCGCTATCTTGACAAATCTTTGAAATAGCAACTTGGGCAACGCCCCCACATCCAATAACTAATAAACGACTCATTTTTTTCCTTCCTCTTCTTCTAAAATGTCCTCTACATACTTAGGCAACATGAAGGCCCCCACATGTAAGTTTGCAGTGTAGTATTCTGTGAAAAGCTGGCGTTTTTTCCAGCCTTCCTTGTCAAAATCTTTGACAGGGTGGTATTTTTTCGATGCAAACCCAAACAACCAATAGCCAGCTGGACTGGTTGGAATATGGGCTTGATATACCCGACTGATTGGAAAGGCTTGATTGACCTTTCGGTGCATGCTTCGGCAAGCCGACTCATCCTCATCAAAGAAGGGACTCCCATGCTGGTAGATCATGATACCATCTTCCTTCAGAGCTCGATAACTGTTTCCGTAAAATTCCTTTGTAAAGAGCCCTTCCGTATGTCCAAAGGGATCTGTTGCATCGTTTATAATAATATCATAGTCATTTTCGCAGTTTCGCAAAAAGCGTAGCCCATTTTGATAGTAAATGGTAACACGAGGGTCATCAAGTCCCGCAGCAAAATCTGGGAAATACTCACGACAAACCTCAACTAGCATCTCATCTGGTTCCACGATATCGATTTGTTCCAGTTCAGGATAGAGTGTTAATACTTGTGCAACACCTCCGTCACCACCCCCAATAACCAAGACTTTCTTTGGATTTGGATGGACAGCCATGGGAACGTGGACGGTCATTTCATTGTAGACAAAGTCATCCGCATCTGAGAACAAGACGTGCCCATTTAAAATTAGTATTTTCCCAAAAGCTGGCGTATCCAAGACTTCGATATCCTGCCATTCACTTTTACCAGCGTAGAGTTGCTTGGCTGTTCTCAGGGACAATTTGACATCTGGAGTATGAACTTCAGAAAACCATAAATCCATCTAGTTCTCCTTTCTCTTAATGACGTTGATGTGATTGACCTCAGGATCTTCCGTCCCTTGGAGGGAACAACCACGTTCCTTGGCAAATTGGATATAGTCTACAATTTCACGTGTAATGCGTTCACCTGGAGCCAAGATAGGAATTCCTGGAGGATAGCACATGACAAATTCCCCACAGACCTGTCCAACAGATTCATCCAAGGTCAAACTTTTTCTCTCTGAATAGAAGGCTTCTTGTGGAGACAGCACTAACTCGGGCTGGATATATTCTCCAGCTATCAAGTCCTTACCATCTCTCGAGTAAAGTCTCTTGATATCAGCCAAAGCACCGACCAAGCGCTCGATGTCTTGGATACGGTCACCAATCGAAATATAGGCCAAGATATTGCCAATATCACCAAACTCAATCTGAATGTCGTATTCATCTCGCAGGAGGTCATAAACCTCAATACCTGTTAAGCCAATGCCCTGAGTGTAAACTGACAACTTGGTCACATCAAAATCACAGACCGACACACCATCTATTAATTCTTTTGAATAGGCATAGTAACCACCGATAGCATTGATTTCACGGCGAGCGTACTCGGATAGCTCGATAACCTTCTCAAAAGACTCTTTACCACGAAGGGCTAGATTACGACGTGAAATATCTAAACTAGCCATCAACAAATAAGAGGCGGATGTTGACTGGGTAAGATTGATAATCTGACGTACGTATTCGGGATTCATCTGCTCCCCAATTAAAAGAAGCGAACTTTGTGTCAAACTCCCACCAGACTTATGCATGGAAACTGCTGCCATATCAGCACCTGCATCCATAGCAGAAATTGGAAGTTTATCTGTAAAATGCAAATGCGCTCCGTGGGCTTCATCTACTAAAACCAGCATGCCAGCTTCATGAGCCATTTCTGTCAATCCCCTTAGGTCTGAACAGATTCCATAGTAAGTAGGATTGTTAATCAATATCGCTTTGGCATCTGGATGATCCTTGATAGCCTGGGCTACTCGATCATTTTCAAGACCTAAAGCGATACCAATCTTAGGATCTACACTCATCTCAATATAGATGGGAATAGCACCACATAGAACCAGCGCATTAATAGCAGATTTATGGACATTACGTGGCAGAATAATCTTATCTCCTGCCTTGCAGGTTGACAGAATCATAGTCTGCACCGATGAAGTTGTTCCACCAATCATGAGAAAAGCATGGCTAGCTCCAAAAGCATGAGCTGCCAGCTCCTCGGCATCTCGAATAATCGAAATGGGGTGACCAAGATTATCCAAGGGTTTCATCGAATTGACATCAATGCCTACACATTTTTCTCCTAGTAGTTCAACAAGTTCTGGATTTCCTCGTCCACGCTTGTGACCTGGTACATCAAAGGGAACAATCCTTTTCTTGCGTAACTTCACCATGGCCTCATAAATTGGGGCTTGGTTTTGATCTAACTCCTTCAAGACATACTCCTTTACATATTTTTAGAACCTTATGAAAACTAAGGAACTAAAGGTTGACTCATGAAAAAAGAGCAGGTTTTCACCTGCTCTGCAATCTTCTGACGTTTTTATGTTTGTTTCTGTTGAGTATGTCTGTTCCCGATGTTTCCTAACTCTCTAGTAGCAAATATTACGTACTTTATTGATCGTTTCACAAGATGACGTGTGCTTTCACCACACTAAAAATTTATGAATTAGGACAAGTGTCCTAACATCAACTTATAAAAGTAGGCTTTTAACCCTATCAATAATGTGGCTTTTCAACCACGCTTCGGCATTCAACCCTGCCTGTCCGTAGGCATTTTTTACTCGGGTTTATATTTGCTAGAAAACATCATCTCATTTTCTAAGCTTCATTACTATATCATGTTTCCAAGAACTTGTAAAGCCTTTTACGAAAAAAATATAAAAAAGTTCGCAAAATATTTGGATTTTATTTGATTTAATACTAATTATTCTCTTGTAAACGATTATAACATGAACGAAATACTTATTCTATGTCACTAAAAGTAATCGAAAATCATTCTATGCTCTTTACATTCGATGTTTGATCTATTAGAGAAGATGTCGGCATTTTTATATCATTAAAATCGTGCAACTTTTTTCAGATACTTTTAAAAGATTGATTTCATTAGCTATTTCCTTTATACTGGATAAAAAGGAGAATAGTATGTCAGAAACAAATCACGAAATTGATTCAAATTTTGCAGGTCGTTTAAATATCCTGCGTGCGGGTGTTCTTGGTGCAAATGATGGAATTATTTCCATTGCTGGTGTGGTTATCGGGGTTGCCAGTGCCACTAGCAATATCTGGATTATCTTTTTATCAGGATTTGCAGCTATCTTAGCTGGTGCCTTTTCAATGGCTGGTGGAGAATATGTATCCGTTTCAACTCAAAAAGATACTGAGGAAGCAGCTGTTGCGCGTGAGCAACTCTTACTAGACCAAGATATAGAACTAGCTAAAAAATCTCTCTATACTGCCTATATCCAAAATGGAGAATGTGAAACCTCTGCTCAACTCTTGACCAATAAGGCCTTTCTTAAAAATCCACTCAAGGCTCTGGTCGAGGAAAAATATGGGATTGAGTACGAAGAATTTACCAATCCTTGGCACGCTGCTGTTTCCAGCTTTGTTGCCTTTTTCCTTGGAAGTTTGCCTCCAATGCTGTCAGTGACCATTTTCCCAAGTGATTACCGCATTCCAGCTACTGTCCTGATTGTAGGTCTTTCACTCTTGATGACTGGCTACACTAGTGCCAAACTTGGAAAAGCTCCAACCAAAACAGCTATGATTCGGAACTTAGCTATTGGCCTCTTGACCATGGGAGTTACCTTTCTGCTAGGACAACTTTTCAGCATTTAGAATACAAGAAATACCTCGATTTTGAAGTCGAGGTATCTTTTTTACATTTGCACAATCTTGCGATAACTTCTTGAAGTAATCATGAAAATCAGCACATAGGCGATGAGGAAGATAGCGCAGATAGACAAGGTCACAATCAACATCATATTCGTATCTATTACACCAATCACTTTTAAAATCAGACTAAGCATATGGTAGGCAAAGGCTAGATGTATAAAGGCAAAAAGCAAAGGAAGGAAGAAAACAGTTAAAACCTGTTTGTTGATGGTTTGCTTGATTTGCTTTTGATCTAAACCGACTTTCTGCAAGATAATAAAGCGCTCACGGTCTTCATAGCCTTCAGAAATTTGCTTGTAGTAGATGACCAGAACGGTTCCGACCATAAAGATAATGGATAGGAAAATACCGATAAAGAAGACACCACCAAAGAGGGCACTCATTTGAGCACTAGCATCTGCTAGATTGCTACCATACACATAGCTACCTTCCGTGTTTAATTGAGCATTAAACTTTTGTAAGTATTTTTCATATTCTTCAGCGACTTTGAGTTGTTCTTCTTCACTGATATTTACATTTATACCACCGTAAAGCTGATTATAGATAGCCGAATCTGGAAATTGGTCTAAAAATGCTTGTAAATCAGGTACAACAAGGTAATTGTAATCAGTAGTAAAAATATTAAACTGATTTGGGACATGGTTCACAATAAAATCTGTATTAAATTCTTCTTTTACAGAAAATTGATGGTTATTTAGAGTTAGAGCTTTCTGTCCTTTCAGTCCATCATTCTTAGCGAAGAGGCCGACCTCATTGCCTGATAGAGAAAGCTTCTGACCAGTCATATTTTCATAGTCTTTTTGGTCAAATACCATGAAGACTGTTTTAGGTTGGACACGATTTTGTCCCCTTTCAAAAATGGTTAACTTGGTTCCTTCTTGATTTGCAATACCAAAGTTACTGTAACGAAGCACTTCTTTCTCTTTGACACTATAACCTTTGTCACTTGCAAACTGGCTCAAGAGTTTGTCCAAGTCTTCTTTTTCAACATTTTGTCCAGTAATTCCAAAGTCATGCGGATTCATCACTTTTTTAAAGGATTCTGAGGCATTGAAAATGCTTGTCGCTGCAGACATGGTAACCAAGACCATTGTTGACAAAATAGCGATTGTTGCTAATCCAACTGCATTTTTCTTCATACGGAAAATCAAGTTAGAGACTGAGATAAGGTTATTTGGTTGGTAATAGTATTTCTTATTTTTCTTTAAGATTTGAAGGAAAACGGTAATCCCTGCATTAAACAAGAGATAGGTTCCAAAGATAACAAGCAAAACAGCTAAGAAGAAGGTTGTTAGGGCTGTGAGAGGATCTTTTACAGTAAGGGAAAGATAGTAGCCAATCCCTAAACTTATGGAACCAAGAATAGTTTGTAGAGGTAGGAAACGACCTTTTTTCTCACCACTAGCTTTTTCACGAGAAAGCTGGAGGGCATTCATACGCGCGATTCGAAGAGCATTCAGGAACATGAGGCCTAGGAAAATCAATCCAAAGACAACAAGTACTGCAATGACAACATTCATTTGGAAGGTAGCGACCAGCTCAACTTTCAATTTCATCAGTTTGAGCAAGAAAGCGAAAATTAACTTGTCAAACAAGGCTCCAATACCGATACCCGCTCCAACAGTTAGAATCCCAAATACCACTAACTCCTTAAAGGTCATACTGATAAGGTGACGCTTCTCCAAGCCCAACATGCCATAAATTCCTAGTTCCTTGGAACGGTTCTTCATGACAAAACTATTGGCATAGAGGACGATAATGGCTGACGCAAGAGTGACGACAAACATACCAAATCCAAGTGTAGCCTGAATGGTTGTTCCTCCACGGATTTCCGCAATCTTGGGATTGAAGGTTAGAGAGTAAAAGAGATAGGTGACAGTGACCGCCAAGAGAACAGCCAGCGCAAAAGGATAGTAGAGTTTGCGGTTTTTAATCAAGTTCGATACCGCTAACTTATTGGTTAATCGAAACATACTAATTCACCTCGCTTGCCATGACAGTCAAGGTATCAGAGATTTCTTGGAACATCTGACGCTCTGTCTTCTCTCCACGGTAGATTTGATTGTAAAGAATGCCGTCTTTGATAAAGAGCACGCGCTTGGCTCTGCTAGCTGCTGCCGTTGAGTGGGTTACCATGAGAATGGTTTGGCCGCGCTCATTGATTTCATCAAAAACATCAAGTAAGGCTGCAGATGATTTGGAATCAAGGGCTCCTGTTGGCTCATCGGCAAGGAGAATTTCAGGTTCTGTGATGATGGCACGGGCTACTGCTACACGCTGTTTCTGCCCACCAGAAATCTCGTAAGGGTACTTCTCTTGCAATTGGTTGATACCAAGATTCTCAGCTGTCACCACCAATTTCTTCATCATCTCCGTAATGGGTTTTCTTGACAAGACAAGCGGAAGCAGGATATTGTCTTTAACAGATAGAGTATCTAGCAAGTTAAAATCTTGGAAGACAAAGCCCAACTTTTCACGACGGAAGCTAGAAGCCTGTGAATTTTTAATGGTTGCGGTGTCAGTTCCATTCAAGTAAACCTGCCCACGACTTGGTTTATCCAGCATAGCTAGAATATTGAGAAGAGTTGATTTACCAGAACCAGACTCACCCATGATGGCAACGTAGTCACCTTTTTCCACGGTAAAGTGAATATCCTTGAGGGCTTCTACTTGGTTGCCCTGAAAACGAGTTTTATAAATTTTTTGAACGTGTTTTACATCTAAAAGTGTCATGAGAATCTCCTTTCTTAATATCCCATCAAATGAAATGTCTCTTGCATCATAGCGCACCCCAACTGAACGCGCTCGATATCTTTGTGGCTTGGTTTTCTTTTTTTCTTCTGTAAGATTTGTTTCATGATGTTACTCCTTTGTTCTTTATGAGTCTAGTTTACATCAAAAACAGACCGCTTGCCATAACCTAACCTTACAAAAGAGACTTTAATCTTACATTTTTGTAAGATTGGGGGAATTTAGGAAAAATTACTTAGAAAATGATTTGATTTCCTGTTTTTAAAATTGTAAAATATAAGTGTGAAAAGGCTTACTTTGGAAATGAGGAAGCGGGAACTAACATTTGAGTAAGCTTACTTAGATAACATACCATTAAATTTAACACTTGTAAGTCGTTCAACCTATAAGGAAAGAAGGTGTGCTTTAATGAAACATAAAGAACATATACTCATCGGAATTCTCTATCTCCTCTCTCCATTCATCGGTCAGCTCTTAGTTGAAAAAACATACTTTATCGGTACAGAATTTACAGCTACTGCTTATGCTATTTGCTGGCTATCAGTTGTTATCAGCATCCACCATTTTTCAAAAAATGTATTGTCTCAGCATGAAAAATCAGATTAGAAAACCTGAGTTCAAAACCATGATTTTAGTTTGTAGATAAAGTTGGAAAAATATTATTAAAAGTAAAAAAGCTTTAAATCAAACAGTTTAGACTATTGATTTAAAGCTTTTTGCTTATTCCAAATCTTCTGTAGAACCTCACCAAAACGGCTCTATCTAACTTTTGAGGTATAGTTCAACTATAAGAGATAATAGTCTTTTAGGATTTTTATAGCAATAAGAAATCAAAAAACAAATCTCATCTGTGTCACCTGACAGTCAATCTATTACTAACTTTCTTATCTTTATATTCAACCCTACCTAATTTTTTATTAAGGATTGGAAGTGAGTTCTTTTTGATTTTCTTTCAGCAGACTTCAAGACTTGTCCTATCCAGATGATATCTTTTCTTCACCCCAAAATGGCTAACAAATAGCTTTTCTTTATTCAACAACAGCTTCAGCGATTTCTTCACGACTAATACCAGCGAAGTAGCGTGTAATATCAATTGTTTCTAGTGCTTTAAGGACATCTTCACGTTCGTATTTGACACCACGAAGGACATCTTCTACTGCTGCAACATCTTCGATACCGAAAAAGTCACCGTAAATCTTGATATCTTGGATTTTCGATTCAATGATGTTAGCGAAGATTTCAACCTTACCGCTTGGGAATTTGGTTCCACGACGGACGTTAAATTCAGGTGATTTACCGTAGTTCCAGTCCCAAGTACCAAACTTGGTATCCTTGATACGGTTAATTTCAGCTAATTCTTCCTCAGAAAAAACGTATTCTGTCATCTCTGGGTACTCTTTTTTCATATATTCCAAGAGTAAATCACGGAATTCTTCAACTGTGATTTTTTCTGGTAATTCATTGATAATATTGGTTACACGAGCACGAACCGATTTCACACCTTTTGATTCAAATTTATCTTTTGAAACCTTAAGGGCATTTGCTAGGACTGATAAATCAACGTCAAAGAGCAAGCAACCGTGGTGCATGATACGGCCATTGATATAGGCTTGGGCATTGCCACAGAACTTCTTACCATCAATCTCAAGGTCATTACGGCCTGTGAACTCAGCTTTAACCCCAAGTTGAGCTAGTGTATTGATAACTGGCGTTGAGAAGCTCTTAAAGTCAAAAGCCTTGTTTTCATCTTCTTTTGAGATGATCGTGTAGTTGAGGTTATTTAAATCGTGGTAAACAGCTCCACCACCACTGATACGGCGGACCACCTCAATACCATTTTCTCGAACATAATCACGGTTGATTTCTTCGATGGTATTCTGGTGACGACCAACAATGATAGATGGTTTATTGATCCAAAGAAGAAAGATTTGATCCTCATCAAGGAGATGTTTAAAAGCATATTCCTCTAAAGCAATATTAAAGGCAGTTTCGTTTGAATGATTGATAATGTATTTCATAAGATACCTTCTAATACGATAGAGACTGGAAAATAATTCCAGTCTAGTCTATCTATTTTTATTTTTTCTTAGGTGAATGAATAGCCATTCCAAGGACATCAGCAAATGCTTCGTACATAACTTCAGAGTATGTTGGGTGTCCGTGGATGGTCTTCAGCATTTCCTCAACAGTAATTTCCATTTCGATGATGCTTGACGCTTCATTGATCAACTCTGCAGCTGCAGGACCGATGATATGAACACCAAGAATCTCTCCGTATTTCTTATCTGCGATGACTTTAACGAAACCTTGAGCTGCATCTGAGGCAATGGCACGACCATTAGCAGCAAAGTTGAACTTACCGATGGCAACATCGTATTTCTCACGAGCTTGTTCTTCTGTCAAACCTACTGCTGCTACTTCAGGAAGAGTGTAGATAGCTGCAGGAGTAAGGTTCAATTTAGCAACATGGTGATTTCCTTTAAGGGCATTTTCAGCGGCTACTTCACCCATACGGAAGGCTGCGTGAGCCAACATCTTGGTACCATTGATGTCACCTGGTGCATAAATACCAGGAACAGAAGTTTCCATGTACTCGTTAACCTTAATACGACCACGATCCAATTCAAACTCAACCTCTCCAATACCTTCAAGGTCTGGTACACGACCGATTGAAAGAAGGGCTTTGCTTGCGATAATATCGTCTTTTCCTTCAACCTTGATACGAAGTTTACCATTTTCCTCAATGATTTCTTGCAGTTTAGTACCAGTCAAGATAGTCATTCCTTTACGTTCAAGAATCAAGCGAAGATTCTTAGACACTTCCGCATCCATAGCTGGCACGATACGGTCCATCATTTCGATAACAGTTACTTTTGAACCAAATGTCATGAAGGCTTGTCCAAGTTCGATTCCGACAACACCGCCACCAATGATCACAAGACTTTCTGGAACTTCGTTCATTTCAAGGATGTCATCACTAGTCATGACAAGTGATGATTCCATACCAGGAACGTTGATCTTGCTGACTTTTGAACCACCAGCAAGGATGATCTTCTTAGTTTCAAGCAATTCAGAACCATTTACCAAGACGTTCTTGTCTTTAGTGATGGTACCAATTCCCTTATGAACAGTAACTCCATAGCTACGAAGAAGACCAGCAACTCCGCCAACTAAAGTATTGACAACCTTAGACTTAGTTTCAAGGAGTTTGTCCATATCTACAGTGAAGTTTGGATTTTCGATTACGATACCACGATTTGCAGCATGACCGATATTTTCAATAATTTCGGCGTTGTGAAGGTAAGTCTTAGTTGGGATACATCCACGGTTCAAACAAGTTCCACCAAGTTCAGATTTCTCAACAAGAGCAACCTTACCACCTAATTGAGCTGCTTTAATGGCAGAAACATAACCAGCAGGTCCACCACCAATAACAACGATATCATAAGCATCATCGCTCTTACCGTCATCGTTTGAAGCACTTGCTGCAGGTGCTGGGCTAGCTTCTGGTGCAGCTGCTCCAGCTGTTGGGATATTTTCCCCTTCTTCACCAAGATAACCGATAACTTCAGTAACAGGAACAGTTTCGCCATCTCCTTTGAGAATGGCAATCAAGTACCCATCTTCTTCGGCTTCCAATTCCATGCTGACTTTATCAGTCATGATTTCCAAAAGGATTTCTCCTTCTTTTACAAATTCTCCGACTTTTTTATTCCATTGGACGATTTGTCCTTCTGTCATATCCACGCCGGCTTTTGGCATAATTACTTCTAAGGCCATGTCTTCCTTCCTTTATCTATATTTTTAAAATGAATACTCTTGCTCTTAAATCAACATTGAGATTGGGTTTTCAATCAACTCTTTCAAATCTTTCATAAACTTAGCACCAGCCATACCATCTACGACACGGTGGTCAATGGTTAATCCTAGGCTCATGATAGGGCGAATCACAATTTCACCATTGACGACAACAGGCTTCTCAATTGTTGAGCTAACCCCAAGGATAGCTGAGTTTGGTTGGTTGATGATAGGACCAAAGGACTGAACGCCAAACATTCCCAAGTTACTGATAGTAAATGTTGAATTTTGCAGTTCGCTTGGAGCCAATTTACCATCCAAGGTACGACCAATCACATCTTTAAAGGCTACAACCAGTTCTGAAAGACTCATCTTCTCCGCATTATAAACAACAGGTGTCATCAATCCATTATCCATCCCAACTGCCATGGCAAGGTTGACATAGTTATGAGTGATAATAGTCTTGCCATCTTCAGTCAATGAAGCGTTGATGTATGGGTGTTTCATAAGAGTCTTAACAACTGCAAGTGAAAGCAAGTCTGTTACAGTAGTCTTCTTCCCAGTTGCTTCCATGATTGGCTCAAGAACCTTCTTACGAAGAGCCAACATTTCAGTCATATCAACTTCATAATTGAGTGTGAAGGTTGGCGCAGTTAAGTAAGATTCAACCATACGTTGGGCAATAACTTTACGCATTGGTGTCATTGGAATACGTTCAATTTCACCGTATGGTGTTACATTATCAGGAACTTCTTCCACTTTTTCGATTTGAGCAGGAGACTTAATAGTATCGTTTTCGATATTTTCAGGAAGCAAGGCCAAAACATCCTTCTTCATAATTTTGCCACGATGACCTGTTCCTTGGATTTCCTGCCAAGCAATGTTATGTTCGAGGGCAATTCGTTTTGCAAGTGGCGAAATGCGAACCACGTTTGTGTCTTTATAAGTTTCCACGTCTTCTTTGTGGACACGACCGTTTGCACCTGAGCCAGAAACGTCGTAGAGGTTGATCCCTAGATCATCCGCTAACTTTCTAGCCGCAGGAGTCGCTCTTAGCTTGTCATCAGCCATGACCTCTCCAATTCTATTTATGATACTAAGGGCGTAAAAAATCAAAGTGAAAATAGGAAACTTGACAAAGAAACTTTAGTTTCTAGGAAAGTTTATCTTTTTCACACAGACTCTAGCCCGAGTTCAACTCTACAAGCAACTTGGATACAACACGTATCTCAAGTTGCTACGGTTGCCGCTATTAGGCGGTCAACCTAGTAGACTGACTAATTCATTCGTCGAATATTATCGATTCGACTCTCTCATGTCGCAACTCTTTAAATCACTTGGATACAACACGTATCTCAAATTACTACGGTTGCCGCTATCAAGCGGTCAACCTAGTAGACTGACTAAATCTTTCATCGGTTATTATCGAACCAACTCTTCTTGTGATAGGATGCGATGTTTACATAATTTATCTTATGCAATACTATTCTTTGTTATAAGTTTTTCGGATGGCATCTTTGATGCTTTCAACTGTTGGAATCATTGCATTTTCTAGGTTTTGCGCATAAGGCATTGGCACATCTTCTCCTGCGCAACGACGGATTGGTGCATCTAGGTAGTCAAATGCTTCTGACTCTGAAATAATTGCTGAAATCTCTCCGATATAGCCACTTGTTTTATGGGCGTCGTTAACCAGAACAACCTTACCAGTCTTCTTAACTGAGTTTATGATGATATCCTTATCAAGCGGAACAAGGGTACGTGGGTCAACAATCTCAACAGAAATTCCTTCTTCTGCTAATTCTTCAGCAGCTTGAACCACACGACGGAGCATTTTTCCATAAGTAACAACTGTTACATCTGTACCTTCACGTTTGATTTCCCCAACTCCAAGTGGAATCGTGTAGTCTGGATCAACTGGCACTTCCCCTTTTTGGTTAAATTCTGACTTGTACTCAAGAATGATAACAGGGTTGTTATCACGGATAGAAGACTTGAGCAGTCCTTTCATGTCCGCAGGCGTACCTGGTGCCACAACCTTAAGACCAGGAATATGAGTGAACCAAGACTCTAGAGATTGTGAGTGCTGAGCGGCAGAACCTACCCCATTACCAGCTGCGCATCGAACAGTCATTGGAACCTGACCTTTACCACCAAACATGTAACGAGTTTTAGCAGCTTGGTTGACGATATTGTCCATGGCAATAACCGAGAAGTCCATGAAGGTCATATCAACGATTGGACGAAGTCCTGTCATGGCTGCTCCTGCTGCTGCTCCAGAGATGGCAGCTTCAGAAATCGGACAGTCACGAACACGTTCTGGGCCAAATTCTTCAAGCATTCCGACAGAAGTACCGAAGTCTCCTCCAAAGACACCGACATCTTCTCCCATCAAGAACACATTTTCATCGCGACGCATTTCCTCAGACATAGCAAGGATAATGGTGTCACGGAAGGACATTGTTTTTGTTTCCATTTTATCTCTTTCTCCTTAGTCTGCGTAAATATCTTCAAATGCTGATTCAAGCGGTGGGAATGGACTTTCTTCCGCAAATTTAACAGAAGCTTCTACTGCTTCCTTGACTTGCGCTTGAATTTCTTCCAATTCTGTAGCACTTGCAATGTTATTTTCAATAAGATGCTTGCGAAGATTTTCAATTGGGTCTTTTTGTTTCCACAGTTCCACTTCTTCACGTGTACGATATTTACCAGGGTCAGATGATGAGTGACCAAGCCAGCGATAAGTAACACTTTCAATCAAGACAGGCCCATTGCCACCACGAACATGATCTACAGCTTTCTTAAATCCTTCATAAACGTCGATGACATTGTTTCCATCTTCGATGAACATTCCAGGAATTCCATAAGCAGCGCTACGTTGATGGATATGTTCTACGTTGGTCATTTTCTTGATATCCGCAGAGATTCCATAACCGTTGTTAATGCAATAGAAAATGACTGGCAGGTTCCAGATAGAAGCCATATTTACTGCTTCATGGAAAACACCTTCGTTGGTCGCACCATCACCAAAGAAGCAGACAACGATTTTTCCAGTATTTTGCATTTGCTGACTAAGGGCTGCACCAACAGCGATTCCCATACCACCACCTACGATACCATTGGCACCAAGGTTACCAGCATCAAGGTCGGCGATATGCATAGAACCACCTTTACCTTTACAGGTTCCAGTGTATTTACCAAGGATTTCAGCCATCATTCCGTTGAGGTCAATTCCTTTGGCAATGGCTTGTCCGTGACCACGGTGGTTTGATGTGATCAGATCATCTGGGTTGAGAGCTAACATAGCACCCACGTTAGCTGCCTCTTCTCCAACAGAAAAGTGCGTCATTCCTGGCACTTTCCCTTTCTTTACTAATTGCGCAATTTTTAAGTCCATACGACGGATTTCTTCCATTTTACGGAACATTTCTAGCAAAAGATTTTTATCTAAAGTTGACATCTTCTTGCCTTTCTAACTTTCTTCTTACCTTACTATTTTACCGTTTTTGACAAATACTGTCAAAGTTTTTCTAAAAGAAATTTCACAAAATAAAAAAGAAAATCCAATGAGAACAAGGGATTTTCTTATTAAGAATATTTTTTTCACAAACTTTTTTATCTTTTAGATTTTGCTAAAGATTCAAATCTCTTCATAATCACAATTAAACGCCAACGGTAGAGCACCCCGCTCACAATTAGACTAATAATCAATCCGATCCAGTAAGAATAAGCTCCTAAATCTGTTAGGGAATCAAATGCCATAGCAACTGGGATTGCTACTCCCCAATAACCAACCAAACCAAGGTAAAAAGGAATCACTGTATCCTTATAACCCCGCAAAATTCCCTGAAGCGGTGCCGCAAAGGTATCTGCTAGCTGGAAGAAAAGACTATAAGTCAAAAAGCGCGCTGTCAAATCGATAAATTCTGGATCGTTACCATAAAGACTGGCCACATTTCCTCTAAAAATGTAAAGGAAAGATAAGGTGAAGCCTGCAAAAATAAGGGCTGTCCATCTTCCTAGACCAATATAGGTTTTCGCATCATCAAATCGCTTGGCTCCCACTTCATAGGAAACGACAATAGCCATAGCCGATGAGATACTCATAGGAAAGGCGTACATGAGAGTTGAAAAGTTCATAGCTGACTGGTGACTAGCGATAATCAAGGATGAGAACTTAGCCATAATCAAACCAACCACGGAAAAGATAGCTACTTCCGCGAAGACAGTCCCCCCAATAGGCAGACCCAATCGAACTCCTTCCTTGATTTTATCCATATTAAGTGGAATTCGTTTCTCAAGATGTAGGGCTTTGAGCTTCTCCTGTTTAAATAAAACCAGAACAGAAATACCCAGTAAGACCCAGTAGGCCAAAGACGTACCTAAACCAGAGCCAGCACCTCCCAGTTCTGGAACACCAAAGGCTCCGAAAATCAAGAGGTAGTTAAATCCACTGTTCAAGGGAAGCAACAAAAGCATGAGATACATGGACAGCTTGGTCAACCCCAGCGAATCCAGCAAAGAGCGAATGACACTAAAGAGCAACAGGGGGATAATGCCGATAGATAAAAACCAAAGATAACGAACTGCTACTGCCGCCACTGGTGCTTCTAGTCCAAGATGATTCAAGATTAGTGGTGCCAGGAAAATTACCATCCCCAGCAAGACCACAGATAGACCCAAGGCCAGATAAATGAACTGATAAAAATCAGACGCCACTTCTTCCTTTTTGCCTCGACCAAGATGGTGACCAATGATAGGCACCAAGGCTGACACAATTCCTGTTAGGAATGTAAAGAAAGGATTCCAGATACTGGTTGCCATAGACACACCAGCCAAGTCCATGGTATTGTATTGGCCAGTCATAGTCGTATCAACAAAGGAGGCAGAATAATTGGCAAATTGATAAATCAGGATAGGGAAAAATATCTTTAAAAATAAGATAAATTTGTCTTTAAAATGATGGGTCTGGTACATATAGGCTCTCTATTCTTTTTGTTTATAGAGCAGACTCCCACCTAGTTTTGATAGACAATTTGTCCCTTACAGATGGTATATTTAACCTGCCCTTTTAAGCTTTCACCAATGAATGGTGAATTAGCTGCTTTGGAAGCAAAATGGGAGTCCACAAGGCGGTCAGCCTTAGCATCAAAAATAGTGATGTCCGCTGGACCATTCTCAGCCAAGTAACCTGCTTCAAAGTTATAAAGCTTGGCTGGGTTGTATGTCATTTTTTCGAGTAATTCCATCAAACTCAACTCCCCAGCTTCCACCAAATAAGTTAAACCGAGAGAAAGAGATGTTTCCAAACCAGTCATACCAGATGGCGCTTTGGTAATATCCTCAACGTTTTTCTCATCTGCATGATGAGGCGCGTGGTCAGTCGCGATAACTGTGATGACGCCTGATTTAAGACCTTCGATAACAGCACGACGGTCTGATTCCAAACGAAGCGGCGGATTCATCTTAGCATTGCTACCTTGAGTCAAAAGAAGTGCTTCTGTCTTAGAGAAATGCTGTGGCGCTACTTCTGCTGTTACTTGCGCTCCCAATCCTTGAGCAAACTCCACTACTTTAACACTTTCTTCCTTAGACAAATGCTGAATATGAACATGGGCCTTGGTTGCATAGGCAATCATGACATCACGCGCCATCATAGCATACTCAGCCACCCCAGTCGCACCGCAGATATGGAAATGTTCTTTAGCGATATTTTCGTTAAAGCCAAGAATCCCATTCAAACCTGGATCTTCCTCATGAAGACTAATAAAGGTATTAAGTTTTTTGGCTTCTTCCATGGCTTCCTTGACAACTTTACTACTTTCAAGTGGGATACCGTCGTCTGAGAAACCAACCGCACCAGCTGCTAAAAGTGCCTTAAAGTCAGTCAAATCTTGACCATTAAAATTCTTAGTAATGGTCGCAACCGTCTTGACATTGATTTTTTCCTTGGCAGCTGACTGGAGAACTTCTTGTAAAGTCTCCACATCTGAAATAGTTGGACTAGTATTAGCCATCATGACAACCGTTGTAAAACCACCTGCAGCGGCTGCTAGGGCACCAGTATGGATATCCTCCTTGTGGGTCTGACCAGGTTCACGGAAATGAACATGAATATCGACCAAGCCAGGAGCAACTACAAGACCAGTAGCATCAATTATTTCTGCTCCTTCTTCTTTGATCTCAGGCGCAATTTTGACAATTTTCCCATCTTGAACTAAGACATCACACACTTGATCCAAACCAGACTTGGGATCCATTACACGACCATTTTTGATTAGTAGCATCTGCTTTCTCCTTTATTCATAAAAATCAACTTGGGTATCCAACAATTTATCCCCATCATAAACAAACTTGGCTGAAAAGAAGGGTTTATCCTCTAAAAGCCACTCAACAAAGGTATGGTCACCTTCCCAAGTCGGCTTGCTCAAAACCTCGTCATAGGGAACCCATTCTAACGTCCCCTCATTACAGTCAATCAAATCCCCCTCAAACTCTGTCACCTTAAAAACATAGGTGTACCAGTCTAAATCTGGTGTGAATTCAGGAAAAGTGATGACACCTTTTAGAACTGGCTTGGCTTTGAGCCCTGTTTCCTCAAGGATTTCACGCGCCGCGCATTCCTGAGGCGTCTCTCCTCGTTCTAGCTTACCACCCACACCAATCCATTTACCCGCATGGACATCATTTGGCTTTTTATTGCGATGAAGCATGAGCAGTTCTTTCCCGTTATCAATGTAGCAAATCGTCGCTAACTGAGGCATATTTTCTCCTTATCTAAGCCAATCGATTGGCTCTTGTCCTGTCTCTTTTAAGAATGCATTGGCCTTGGAAAAAGGCTTGGAACCCCAAAATCCTCTATAAACTGATAAAGGACTGGGATGGGCTGATTCGATAATCAAGTGATGAGGATTGGTAACCAAGACCTTCTTCTTGCGTGCATAAGCTCCCCAGAGTACAAAAACGACTGGTCTATCTAGTTGATTGACCACCTGAATCACAGCATCCGTAAAAGGCTCCCATATCTGACCAGCATGACCATTGGCCCGTCCAGCAGGAACCGTCAAACAAGCATTGAGAAGCAAGACTCCTTGCTCAGCCCAAGACGTCAAATCATGAGATTTCTTAACCCCGATATCATCTGACAATTCTTTCAAGATATTTTGCAGGGATGGTGGAGCTGGGATAGAGTCAGGTACAGAAAAACTCAAGCCTTGCGCTTGACCTGGGCCGTGATAGGGATCTTGCCCTAGAATGACCACCTTAACCTCTTCGAGCGGTGTTGTCAAGAGAGCCTGAAAAACCTTTTCTTTGGGCGGATAAACAGTCCCCAGAGCATAGACATGCTCCATAAACTGATTGATTTTCCCAAAATAACCTTCAGGTAATTGCTCCTTAATCAAAGCATGCCAAGACGAGTGTTCCATAGCCGACTCCTTCGTTTTTACTGCCTCTATTATAGCAAAAAGTGGCTATGGAAACCACTTTTTACAGTTCATCTAAATAATCCAGCAAGTCTTGGTAAGAATGGACTTCGTAAGTCGGTTGGGCTTGTGTGTGATTGTCGAGGTGATGAGGGTTATACCAGATAGTATCAATCCCAGCATTATTGCCACCTTGAATGTCAGCAGTTAGAGAGTCTCCAATCATCAGCGTCTCTTCTTTGCTAAAACCTGCAATCTGCTGACCGATTTTTTCATAAAAGAGAGCATCCGGTTTTTGTGTTTGCAATCGCTCAGAGATAAAGACTTGATTGAAATAAGGTGCCAGACCAGACTGAGTCAAACGCCCTGTCTGAATGGCAGTTATTCCATTTGTCGCAGCATACAAGTCATAATTTCGCTCAATGAGGCTGTCTAAGAGTTCATGAGCGCCTGAAAAAGTTTGCCCCTGCTGGGCAAGGTGAAATTGGTAACGCTGGGCTAGAAAACTACCGTCTTTTTCCTGTCCAAAATGAGCAAATAAACGAGAAA